>JBATTI010000547.1:0-1675 GCA_049670445.1 Albidovulum sp.
CAGCTGTCTGCGGCAATGCTGGCGCAAGACAAGGTGATCGCGCGCGCCATGCCGCAAGGCGATATCCTGGGCTTTGCCCCGCCTTTCTGCCTGACCCGCGAAGAGGCCGATATCGTTGTTGCCGCAACGGCAAGGGCCGTCAAAACGGTGCTTGGGTAGCCAATCGGCGATTGCCGGGGTCATGCCCGGCAATCCCGCCGCGGTGAACAGATGGACCTGTCACCTTCTCGCGTGACCTTTCCGCACTCAACGCACCAACGGTGCGGGGCGCTTTGGTGTTTTCAGTGTCGCCGCGGAAACAAGGCGCTGCCCGTGGCCAGAGGCTTGGCCCCGCGGCCAGTTCCGGCCAGAGGCGAACCCCCAATTGAATTAAGTTCATTTAGGGTCAGGACCCATTGATCTTGGGCTTGCGGCATGATTCAGGCTCCGCAAGGGGTCTGAACGATGAGCAACCTTTTCTGGCTGACGGACGCACAGATGGAACGGCTGCGGCCCTTCTTTCCGAAGAGCCATGGCGCGCCGCGCGTTGATGACAGGCGGGTTCTGAGTGGCATAATCTTCATCAATCGCAATGGCTTGCGGTGGTGCGATGCGCCCAAAGAATATGGCCCGCCAAAGACTCTATACAACCGATGGAAGCGGTGGGGCGACAGGGGCATCTTCGCCCGGATGATGGAAGGCCTGGCCTCCGAGGCGGCTGTTCCGAAGACGGTTATGATCGACGCGACTTATCTGAAAGCGCACCGCACGGCGACCAGCCTGCGGTTGAAAAAGGGGGGGCAGACGACCAACGAGGCCGTCTGATCGGCCGAACCAAGGGCGGGATGAACACCAAGCTGCACGCCGTCACCGATGCGGATGGCCGTCCAATCCGCTTCTTCATGACCGCTGGACAGGTCAGCGATTACACAGGTGCTGCGGCCCTGCTCAGCAGCTTACCAGCGGCCGAATGGCTGCTTGGCGACCGTGGCTATGATGCGGATTGGTTCAGAGATGCGTTGAAAGACAAAGGGATAAAGCCGTGCATCCCAGGTTGGAAGTCCCGTAGCAAGCCCGTGAAATACGACAAGCGCCGCTACAAACGCCGAAACCGCATCGAGATCATGTTCGGGCGTTTGAAGGACTGGCGTAGGATTGCGACACGCTACGACAGATGCCCAAATGTATTCCTATCGGCAGTCGCCCTCGCAGCGACGGTGATGTTCTGGCTATGAAACAAGAACGAGTCCTGACCCTAGGAAAAAACCTTGAGAATTTGCGATCAGAATGGTGGATTATCACCATCCATGCCAATTCAGACAGTCCAGTGTGCTACATCCTACGACTTGAGGAGGTTCGTGCTTTGGCTGGTCAAGACAAGAACGGTGGCGCTTACTGGCTTGACCCCAAGTCCTATGATCGTGACGAGTTTAGAGAAGTTTGGAATCGCTTGGCTGTATTGCCTGCTGCGCCCCCATCTTGGCTAGCATAGCGCTAATATGCATAATTTGACAATATGCAGGGCGCGCCGTCTGCGGGTAAGTATTTGTTTGCATTGGGAAAAGTGGTGCACCCGGAGCGATTCGAACGCCCGACCCTCAGATTCGTAGTCTGATGCTCTATCCAGCTGAGCTACGGGTGCGTGGCTGTGGGATTTAGCGATCCGGGCAGGGCAATGCAAGGGCCAAAGCGGACG
>JBATTI010000548.1:0-2087 GCA_049670445.1 Albidovulum sp.
CACTCATCCCGACGCTTTTGTTGAAGGAACCCTATGCCAGCCGGTTTGAGATTGGTGTAACCCATAAGGCGCTCAAGACCCTTACCCGGGTCAGCCGGATGCTTGACGATATCCTCAACCGCGTACCCTTGCGGTTTGCAGCCTATGTCGGGGCCTCGGCCTTTGCGCATAAGGCGGGGCTCCATGCCTCGGCCATTGGCAAGGACCCTTCCACTTACGAACATATCGACCCCGCGCTGGTCGGTAATGCGCGCATCGTGCCGATGTCCAATCAGGCGGGGTTGTCTAACCTGCGTGCGCGTCTGGCAGCGGCCGGGATAAAGGTTGACGCCAAAGATCCGGCCTTGCCGCGTATCTTGGACGTGATCAAGGAACGCGAGGATATCGGCTATGCCTATGACGGTGCGCAAGCCTCGTTTGAGCTGCTCGCCCGGCGTGAATTGGGCATCTTGCCGGATTTCTTCGAGGTGAAACGCTACCGCGTCACGGTTGAGCGGCGCAAGAATAAGCGCAATCAGATGGTGACCCTGTCAGAGGCCGTGGTGGTGGTGAAAATCGGCGGCGAAAAGATGCTGTCGGTGTCGGAAAGCATGGATGAAACCGGGGCCGACCGCGGGCCGGTCAATGCTTTGTCCAAGGCTTTGGCCAAGGATCTTGGGCCTTACCAGAAATATATCGCCGATATGCGGCTGGTGGATTTCAAAGTGCGCATAACCCAAGGCGGGACCGAGGCCGTGACCCGCGTGATTATCGACAGCGAAGACAGCGAAGGGCACCGCTGGTCAACCGTTGGGGTCAGTGCCAACATAGTTGACGCAAGCTTTGAGGCGTTGCTGGATGCGATGATCTGGAAACTGGTGCGCGACGGGGCAGGGGCGGCATGAGCCTTCACGCCTGTGCGGCCATGGTAGAGGCAGCTGATCCTGACCGGTTTGCCGCCACGATGGCGGCATCTTTGGCTGCGCGCACCCGTCTTTGGCCGCTTTACGCATTCAATCTGGAGGTGGCGCGCGCGGCCTATGCCTCGGATGAGCCACTGGTTGCCGAGATGCGGTTGCAATGGTGGGTGGATGAGGTTGAAAGGCTGGTGGCAGGCAGCCCCCCGCAAGGCGATGTGGCGGCCGCGTTGCAGCCCATGCTGCGCGAAGATCCCAGCCTTGGGGCTTTGCTGGCCGCGATTCCAGAGGCCCGGCGCTGGGATTGCTGGCGCGAGGCATTTGAGGGCCGCGCGGGGTTTGAGGCCTATCTGAATGCGACCTCGGGCAACCTTGTCTGGGCGGCGGCGCGCGCCCTTGGGGCCGGGGCAGAGGCCGAGGTGCCGGTGCGGGATTTCGCCTTTGGGGTTGGCTTGGCCAATTGGTTTGACGCGGTGCCAGCGTTGATGGCGCGGGGGCGCTTGCCCTTGCCCGATCCAAGCCGCGACGCGATTGCAGAGCTTGCGGCACGTGGCTTGGACCGCATGGAAAAGGCGCGCGCCCATCATCACCGCGTACCAAAATCCGCCCGTCCGGCCCTGTGGCCGGGCTGGTCGGCTGCGCGGCGGCTTGTCGCGGCACAAGGCGCACCGGAACGCGTGTTTGACGGAAACCTGCCCGCGCCGGATCCGAGCCGGGCGCTGGCCTTGCTTTGGCGGGTGTTCAGCGGGCGCTGGTAGGGCGCAGCACCAGCCAGATCAGGCTGCCGCCCGCCAGCACAAGGAAAGGCAGCATGGCAAGATTGACCGCCTGCCACCCGGCAATTGCGGTGGACCCCGAGCAATTCATCAAAACCCCCGATGACAACGACGCCACCGTCACGCCACCAAATACCACCAAGTCATTGATGCCCTGCAGGCGCCCCCGCTCCTCGGGCCGCTGGGCCGATGTCAGAAGTGTGGTCGCCCCGATAAAGCCGAAATTCCAACCGATCCCCAGCAAGACCAGCGCTAGGTAGAATTGCGCAAGCTCGACCCCGGTCAAGGCCACGGCCCCTGCCGCGGATAGAATGGCAAGACCGATGCCCACAATCTTTGGCGCGCCAAATCGCACGATCAGATGGCCGGTAAAGAACGATGGTATATACATGGCCAGCACATGGCCGGTCACAAC
>JBATTI010000549.1:0-6050 GCA_049670445.1 Albidovulum sp.
GGCCCTTTTGGTGATCGGATTGTTCATAGAGCGGTTCTATTGCCGCTATCTCTGCCCTCTTGGCGCAGCACTGGCCATCCCGGCGCGGATACGGATGTTCGACTGGCTGCGGCGCTACAAGGAATGCGGCAGCCCCTGCCAGCTATGTGCGATCGAATGCCCGGTTCAAGCCATTCACCCGACAGGTGAGATCAATCCCAACGAATGCGTCAACTGCCTGCATTGCCAGGTTCTGTACCAGTCCGAGACGAAATGCCCTGTCGTGATCCGAAAAGTTAAACGGCGCACCGCAGACCATGCATCCGCCACGGCAAACAAGGATGCAATCGAACGCGCGATATCGATGAAACCAGCGAAGATGGAGATATAAGATGACCACTGAAACAAAGAACCTCACGCTCACACGCCGCGGAATGCTGGGCGCAAGCGCCAGTGGCGCGGTCTTGGCCACAACCGGCGCAGGTACGGCCCTGTTCAACGCCAGCGCAGCACAGGCACAGGGCAACACCCCCAAGTTTGAACTCGCTCCGGGTGAGTTGGACGAATATTATGGCTTTTGGTCGTCCGGTCAGGCGGGTGAGTTGCGTATCCTGGGCTTCCCGTCGATGCGTGAACTTATGCGGGTTCCGGTTTTCAACCGTTGTTCGGCAACCGGCTGGGGACAGACCAATGAAAGCCTGAAGGTGCTTACCGAAGGCCTCTTGCCCGAGACCAGGGCATTCCTTGCCAAGAAAGGCATGAAAACCTACGACAACGGCGACCTTCATCACCCGCACATGTCGTTCACAGACGGCACCTATGATGGCCGTTATCTGTTCATGAACGACAAAGCCAATACACGCGTCGCCCGCGTTCGCTGCGATGTGATGAAATGCGACAAGATCATCGAGATCCCGAATGCAAACGACATTCATGGCCTGCGCCCGCAGAAATTCCCGCGCACTGGCTATATTTTCGCCAATGGCGAACATGAGGTGCCGCTGACCAATGACGGCATGATCCTTGATGACCCAAGCCAGTATGTGAACATCTTCACTGCCGTCGACGGCGATGAGATGAAGGTTGCCTGGCAGGTGATAGTATCGGGCAACCTTGACAACACCGATTGCGACTATCAGGGCAAATACGCCTTCTCGACCTCCTACAACTCGGAAATGGGTATGAACCTTGGCGAGATGACGGAAAGCGAGATGGACCATGTGGTCGTGTTCAACCTCAAGGAGATTGAGGCGGGTGTGGCCTCGGGTGATGTGCAGATGCTGAATGGCGTGCCGGTGATCGACGGGCGCAAGGGGCAGAACAAGAAATACACCCGTTACATCCCGATCCCCAACAGCCCGCATGGCGTGAACACCGCGCCTGACAAGAAGCACGTCATGATCAACGGCAAGCTGTCGCCGACAGTGTCGGTGATTGACGTCGAAAAGGTCGATGCGCTGTTTGAAAGCGACGCTGATCCGCGGTCTTGCATCGTGGCGGAACCGCAGCTTGGTCTTGGTCCGCTTCACACCGCCTTCGACGGCAAGGGATTTGCCTACACGACGCTCTTCCTCGACAGTCAGGTGGCCAAGTGGGACATTGCCAAGGCGATCGAGGCCTATGCCGGTGCCGATGTCGATCCGATCGTGTCGAAAGTTGATGTGCATTACCAGCCGGGCCACAACTCTACCTCGATGGGCGAAACCGCCGAGGCGGACGGTAAGTGGCTGGTGTCGATGAACAAGTTCTCGAAGGACCGTTTCCTGAATGTGGGCCCGCTGAAGCCCGAGAACGAACAATTGATCGACATCTCAACCGATGAGATGAAGGTGGTGCATGACGGGCCGACATTTGCCGAACCGCATGACAGCATCATCGTGCGCGCCGACATCGTGAACCCGGTCAATGTCTGGGATCGCAATGACCCGATGTGGGAGGATGCCCGCATACAGGCCGAGGCGGATGGCGTGATCCTTGAGGACGGCCATGATGAGGTCATCCGCGACGGCAACAAGGTGCGGATCTACATGTGGTCGGTGGCCCCCGCTTTCAGCCTTGAGAAGTTCACAGTGAAGCAAGGGGATGAGGTGACAATCTACATCACCAATCTTGACGATGTGGACGACGTGACCCACGGGTTTTGCATCTCGAACTACGGCATCGCGATGGAGGTCGCCCCGCAGGCGACCGCCTCGATCACCTTCACGGCGGATCGCCCCGGCGTGCACTGGTTCTATTGCCAGTGGTTCTGCCACGCGCTGCATATGGAAATGCGCGGGCGGATGTTCGTCGAACCGGCAAGTGCCTGAGCGATGGGTTTTCGCCTTGCCAGTTGTGTTCTTCTTATGTTGCCAACCTTCGGGTTGGCGGCAGAGGTGGACGTCTGGCCGGGCGATGGCGGGTTGGGTGCCGCAATAGCCCGCGCGGCAGACGGGGATATCCTGCGTCTGCAGCCCGGCATCTATCGCACCAATCTGGTTCTGGATCGGTCCGTGACCATTGATGGTGGCGGCAAGGCCATTCTGGAAGGCACCGGCACCGGGAGTGTCATCCGGGTGACGGGGCCGGATGTTTGGGTTCGCGGGTTGACGATTCAGGGATCGGGGTCCTCGCATCAGACCATCGATTCCGGCGTTCAGCTAACCAAAACCGCCGACCGGGCCGTGGTCAGCGACAACATGCTGCTGGGCAATCTTTACGGCGTTGATGTGCACGGTGCCAAGGATGCGCTGGTGTCCGGCAATACCATTCGCGGGCGGCAAGATCACCGGATGAATGACCGTGGCAACAGCATCTATGTCTGGAATGCACCCGGCGCAGTTGTCCAAAACAACGACATCATGTGGGGCCGCGATGGCATCTTCGTGAATTCGTCCAAGAACAACATCTTTCGGGGCAACAGCTTCCGCGATCTGCGATTTGCGGTGCATTACATGTATGCCAACCGCAGCGAAGTGTCCGCCAACCTCTCGATCGGCAATGATCTTGGTTATGCGATCATGTTCTCTGATCGGGTGAAGGTGGCGGACAACGTGTCAATCGGCGACGATGAACACGGGATCATGCTGAACTACACCACCAATTCCAAGATCACCGGCAACTTGGTGCGGGGCGGCAAGAACCGGTGTCTGTTCATGTACAACGCCCACCGCAACGATGTTTCGGGCAACCGCTTTGAGGGTTGCGATATTGGCATCCATTTTACCGCCGGGTCAGAGCGTAACGGTGTTACCGGCAATGCGTTTATCGGCAACAGGACGCAGGTCAAATACGTCTCAACCGATTGGGTCGAATGGTCCGTGGATGGCCGCGGCAATTACTGGAGCGATTTTGCCGCCTATGACGTGAATGGCGACGGGGTCGCCGATACGCCCTACCGGCCCAATGACAGCATGGATCACATCTTATGGTCGCAACCGGCCGCCAAGCTGTTGTTGGGCTCGCCTGCCGTGCAACTGGTCAGGTGGTCGCAATCGGCATTCCCGGCCTTGCTGCCGGGTGGTGTCGTAGACAGTTTTGCGCAGCTTCGCCCTGTCGAAATCGAGGTTCCAGACCTGGAGGTCAAGCATGCAAAATGAGGCACTGAGGATAGAAGGCGTCAGCAAGCGGCGTGGGCCACAGGCCGTTCTAAGCGATGTCTCACTTGTTGTGCGTCCGGGTGAGCGTGTGGCGCTTTTGGGGCATAACGGCGCGGGGAAAACCACGCTTATGAAGATCGTGCTGGGGCTTGTCCATGCCTCTGGCGGCACTGTCGCGGTGATGGGGGCCGCACCCGGAACCATCAAGGCCCGTCGCGCGACGGCCTACCTGCCCGAATCAGTCGCCTTTCACAAAGCACTGACCGGGCGCGAGCAGCTGACGCTTTTCGCGCGGCTGTCGGGCGCGCCGAAGGATGTCGTGGCGGCACTGTTGGCGCGCGTCGGTCTGACGGATGCCGCCGACCGCAGGCTGCGCACCTATTCCAAGGGGATGCGGCAACGGTTGGGAATGGCGCAGGTGCTGCTGGGCAAGCCGAAGGTTGCGCTGCTTGATGAACCGACCAGTGGCCTTGACCCTGCCTCGCGGCATGAGCTTTACGCCATTATCGACGAACTTGCTGCGGGCGGCACTGCGGTTTTGATCGCCAGCCACAGTTTGACCGAAGTTGAGGCGCGCACCGAACGCATCGCTATCATGAAGGACGGGCGTCTTGTTGCCGACGATACGCTTGCAAATCTTTCAAAGCGCGCGGGCCTTGCGACACGCATTCGCATCAGGGCCACCGATGCCGAAGCAGACCGGGTGGCCGAGGCGCTGGGGGGGATGCGGATCAACGGCAGAACGGTTGATCTTCTGTGCGATGCCAATGGCAAGCTGGACCGCCTGAAGCAAGTCATAGCGCTTGGCGATGCGGTCACGGATTTCGACATCTCGCCGCCAAAACTCGAAGACCTCTACCGCCATTATTCATTGGAGAAACCGCAATGATCGGACGTATCCTTGCCGTCGCCGGAGCTGAGTTTCGCATTGCATTTCGAAACCGCTGGGTGCTGATGGCGACGCTCATCATGGTGCTTTTCGCCCTTGCCCTGACGTTCGCAGGCAGCGCGCCGACGGGCGTGCTTGGCGTCGATATGTTGACGGTTGCTGTGGCCTCGATGACCACGCTTTCGGTCTATCTTTCGCCGCTTCTGGCGCTGATGATCTCGTTTGACAGCATCGCGGGCGAAGTCGAGCGCGGCGGCCTGGCATTGATCTTGTCATATCCGGTTTCGCGCGCCGAAATCCTTTTGGGTAAGTTCGCAGCCCATCTTGCGGCACTTGCCATTGCGATGGCCATAGGCTTTGGCGCAGCCGGTCTTGTCACGGCACTTCTTGGCGGCGCGGGGCCAGAAAGTCTGATCGCCCTGTTGCGGCTTGTCCTGACCTCAATCTTGCTTGGTGCGGTGTTTTTGGCACTTGGCTACGCGCTTTCGTCGGTGGCGGGCAGCTCAACTGCCGCTGCGGGCCTGTCGGCAGGGGCCTGGCTGGTTTTTGTTGTGCTTTTTGATCTTGGTTTGCTTGGCGCCATCGTTCTGGATGGCGGCGGCGTCTTTACCCAAGACATCTTTCCATGGCTGATGACCGCAAATCCAGCGGATGCGTTCAGGCTTTGGAATATCGGGGCCGCCGAGGGCGTGGCGATGGTCTCGGGACTTTCCGGCGCGACAAGCGCCTTGCCGGTATGGGCCGCGCCGTTGTCGCTGCTCTTGTGGCTGCCGCTTGGCTTCATCCTTGCGCGCCTGTCATTTGGAAGGGTTGAGCCATGAGGTGGATCGCACTTTTGCTGATGCTGACGGCCTGCAAGGAAGATGTGGTTGCCACACCAGGGCCCGTCGCACTGACGGATGAGGCGCTGGGCCATTTTTGCCAGATGAACGTGTCCGAACATGACGGCCCCAAGGGTCAGATCCATCTGGCGGATCATCCACTACCCTTGTTCTTCGCTCAGGTTCGCGATGTCATCGCCTATCTGAAAGGATCGGAGCGCGAGGCCGAGATTACCGCGATTTACGTCAGTGACATGGGGGCCGCGCAAAGTTGGGCCGTGCCGGGCACGACAAACTGGATCGACGCGCGGTCGGCGGTGTTCGTTGTCGGTGCCGGGGTCAGGGGCGGCATGGGCGCGCCAGAGATCGTGCCCTTCGCGGAGCCGGACCGCGCAATGGAATTTGTCGAAAGATACGGTGGAACCGCGATGTCGCTTGATGCGATCCCAGATGATGCAGCAATCGGCCCCGTCAATCTGGACCAGATATTGGAGGACCCGGAATGAACCCCCACATGTCCCGCCGCCGGTTTTTAGCCATGACGGCAACCTTCGCGGCCTTGCCGACACTGGCGAGTGCCACGCTACCCGTGGCTGAATGGCGCGGCACCGCACTTGGGGCAGGCGCCTCCTTGCAGTTGGTTGGGTTGGATCGCGAGGAGGCCCGCGACACGTTTGCCGCAGTCGAAGCAGAACTGATGCGGCTTGAATCCATCTTCAGCCTATACAAGGCAAGCTCCGACCTCTCACGCCTTAACCATGGGGGGCGTCTTGCAGCGCCGCC
>JBATTI010000550.1:0-8201 GCA_049670445.1 Albidovulum sp.
GGTTCCTTGATCCTTAGGTTTGCGAGCAGCCTAGCCCGGTGATAAGCCCTGTGCAACGTCACGAATCCATGCCCCCCTGCCACCCCGTGCGATAAGGAAAGCCATATGCCAGCCATGACGGAACCGAAGCTTATCTCTGGCAATGCCAATCGATCCCTCGCCCAAGGCATTGCCCGGCGCATGTCGATGCATCGCGGGATGAGCGTGGGTCTGGTTGATGCGCGGGTTGAACGGTTCAACGATCAGGAGATTTTCGTCGAGGTTTTCGAGAATGTCCGCGGCGAGGATATGTATATCATTCAGCCGACCTCGAACCCGGCCAATGACAACCTGATGGAATTATTGATCATGACCGACGCATTGCGCCGGTCTTCGGCGGCCCGGATCACCGCCGTTATCCCTTATTTCGGCTATGCCCGTCAGGACCGCCGCGCCAAGGCCCGCACGCCGATTTCGGCCAAGCTGGTGGCCAATCTGATCACCCATGCGGGGGTTGACCGGGTGCTGACGATGGATCTGCATGCTGCACAGATTCAGGGCTTTTTCGACGTACCGGTCGATAACCTTTATGCCTCGCCGATCTTTGCGCTGGATATCGAGCATCACTTCAAAGGCCGGCTTGATCAGGTCACCGTGGTTTCACCCGATGTCGGCGGCGTGGCGCGGGCGCGCGAGCTGGCGCAAAGGATCGGCTGTGCGCTGGCCATCGTTGACAAGCGCCGTGAAAAGGCCGGTGAAGTGGCCGAGATGACGGTGATCGGCGACGTGAAGGACCAGATCTGTATCATCGTGGACGATATCTGCGACACGGCGGGAACCCTGTGCAAAGCCGCCGAAGTGCTGCTGGAAGGCGGGGCGAGCGAGGTTCATTCCTACATCACCCACGGCGTCCTGTCGGGCCCGGCGGTTGAGAGGGTATCAAACTCGGTCATGAAATCGCTGGTTATCACGGATTCGATTGAACCGACGGCGCATGTGAAATCGGCCAAGAATATCCGCATCGTGCCCACCGCCCCGATGTTCGCGCAGGCCATCATGAATATCTGGTCGGGCACCAGCGTGTCGTCTTTATTCGACGCCGAAACCCTGAGCCCGATCTACGAAGGCATGTATACCCGCGGCTGATGGCGCGCTGTCACCTGTGGCGCTTCGCGTCAGATCACGCATCCGCGTGCATCTATCGGCAACTTGGCAAGGGTGCCATCGGCGCCCTCAAGCCAGACGCTGTCAAACAGGTTTGAAACCACGCAGACATGGTTCGGAACGATCCTGATGCGTTCGCCGATGGTCAGCGGATTTTCGGGATCAACCGCCAGAATACCATGTTCTTCACTTAGCCCGGTGATGCGAATTTCGGGGTGGCCCAGAACATGGCCATAGTCGGGAAACCCCAAAAGATCGGATGTCAGAACCTTTGAGCCTGCGTCGATGATCGCGCGGCCCGGCGCAGGCGTGCTGACAACAGTTGCAAGGACATGACCCGCGCAGTCATCCCAAGTGCAGGTGCCGCGCCCCACCAGCGAGCGGTCGTTGTAAATATATGTGCCGATACGGTATTCGCTTGCGATACCAGCCTGTTGCGCCGCCCACATATCGGGTGAACCGCCGGTTGACACGACCGGGCAAGCCAGGCCTTTTGCGTCAAGGCCCTGTCGTGCCGCGCGCAAGAAATCCGCAGCATCGCTGGCCCCGCCCACCGCCGGATAGGTCATCAATCCACCGAAGATCAACCCCGGCGCTTTGGCAATTTCATCCGCCAGACCGACAGCCGCCGCTGGCGTTTGCACCCCGCACCGCCCGGCCCCGGTATCACATTCAACCAAGACGGTCAGCCGGCGTGGCGCGTCTGCAAAGGCCTGCGACAAGCCCTGCACGACGACCGAATTGTCGGCCACGACCGACAAAGCCGCAAGACGGCCCGACAAGGCCCGCAGCCGCCCCAGCTTGGCGGGCCCGAGGATGTTATAGGTGATGAAGATGTCATCAATCCCTTCGGCGACCATGGCCTCGGCTTCACTGATCTTCTGGCAGGTGATCCCGATTGCACCCGCGGCAAGCTGGGCCTTGGCAAACCGGATTGATTTATGGGTCTTGATATGGGGCCGCAGGGCAAGGCCCGCCTTGTCGCAATGCGCCTGAAAGGCCGCGATGTTGCGCAGGGCCACCGCTTCGTTCACCACGAAGGCGGGCGTGTGGACTGAATGGATATCATCCGTCATGGGGGGTCTCCGCGCGTGGCCAGATTTTCCGGGTCAGGTTGCGATAAGCCGTGGTTGCGGGGTTGTTTGGATAGGGGCCATCAACAGCCGCATAGAGAATATCCTTGGAAATCTGCGAAAATGCATCCTGAAAATGGTTTGTCGATTTGACCACCAGAATTTTCCTCGCGCTGGGGTCAATGCCGAAGTTGGAAAAAACATCGGGGTTGAAGACCTGACTTCTGACCGAGTTCAATATGACGTCGATACCGCCTATCTGGATCCAGACCGCATCGCCCAAGGGGACAACGCTTTGGCCAAAACTTTGGACGGCGCCGCGCATGGTTCGCTTGACGATAACCTCTGCATCAAGGGGTTCGCCCGCAAACTCTGACATCTTGGCGCCAAAGCGAAGCCGGAAGGCGGCACCTTCACCGGCCGAAAAACAGGTGCGCACCGCGATCGGATCCCAGATCGTTGCCAATGCGGCGTTGCGGATGTTGCGCCGCATCATTTCGCGCAGCAGGATTGTGGAATCGCCCGGGACGCCGCCGCCGGGGTTGTCCCAGACGTCCGCGATGACAACGGGTGATTGGGCGGAGGCTTGCGCCTTGTCAAAAGCGGCCTTTGCCGTCAAGAACTCTGGCCGCGTCTTGCCGCGCATCGCAAATAATTCCGCCCCAAGATCTGCCGCCAGCCGGTCGCCGGCGGCCTTGTCGTTATCTGTGATCACCAAGATGCGCGACCCGAGGTCGGGCACGTCACCGGCCATAAAGCCGTGAATGACCGAGATCGAAAGAACCGAGCCTTGCCCTTCAAGCGCCGTGATCTTGTCGACAAAGCCGCGCATGGGTTCGCGGCTGGTGGGCAGCACCTCTATCATCTTGCAATCGAAGGTGCTGATGACGGGATGGATTTCACCCAGCGATGCGCGCTGAACCAAGGCCACCAGTTTTTCTGCAACCTCCACAAAATCGGTATGGGGAAATTCCTTGAATACGGTGATCAGATCGGCATTTCGGACCCGAAGTTCGGTCAGATGGCTGTGCGGATCGAAGGTCACACCGACAAGAGCCGCAGGCCCGACAACCGCGCGGACGGAGGCCAGAAGTTCGCCCTCGCAGTCCAGACAGCCTTGCGACACCATCGCCCCGTGCAAACCAAGCAAGACGATGTCAACCGGCATGGCGGCCCGAAGCTCGGCCAAAAGCTGATCGCGCAGAAATTCCCATGTGTGCTGGTTCACGATCCCGCCGGGTTCTGCCCAGCAGGCTGTGCCTTCGACAATCTGCCATTTGAATTCGGCGGCGCGGGCGCGGGCCGCAGGATAGATGGCACTGCAAAGGGTCGGGGTTTTGGGGTGCTGACCGGGCAGCGCGTAGAAGCTTTCGCGAAAGTCCTGAATATCGGTCCGCAGCGGTGAAAAGGTGTTGGTCTCTGTCGCGATGGAGCCCAGAAAAACGCGCTTGGAGCTTTGCATCAAGCCGCCCCCTTTGCCAGTTTGATCCGCGGAATCGCGCCAAGCAATTTGCGGGTATAATCATGCAAGGGCGCGTCAAATATCTGATGTTTATCGCCAATTTCCACTATTTTCCCCTCATACATCACAGCGACCCGGTCACTGATATGGCGCACGACACCCAGATCATGGCTGATGAACAGCATCGACACGCCGCTGCCTTGCTGCAGTTTCTTGATCAGGTTCAAAACCTGCGCCTGAATGGAGACATCCAGCGCCGAGACGGCCTCATCCGCGATCACCAGTTTGGGTTTCACGATCATGACCCGCGCGATACCGATGCGCTGGCGCTGACCGCCCGAGAATTCATGCGGATGACGGGTCATGACCTTGGGGTCCATCCCAACGGTTTCAAGCGTTGCTGCGATCTTGATGCGCGCCTCATCCCAGCTGTTGCAAAGCCCGTGAATGAACAGCGGCTCTCCCAGGGTCTGTTCAATCGTAAGGCGCGGGTTCAACGATGCAAACGGGTCTTGAAAGATCATCTGGATGGCGCGGCGCAGCGGGCGGAATTGGCCCGAGGTCAGGGCCAGAATATCTTGCCCCTCAAACAGCGCCTGACCCGATGTCGCCTTTTCCAGATGGGTCAATGTGCGCCCGACCGTCGATTTGCCGCAGCCAGATTCGCCCACAAGGCTAAGAACTTCACCCGGGGCGATGTCGAAGGAGATGCCATCAACTGCCCTGATCACCTTCTTCGTGCCAAAAAGCCCCGCGCCCTTGGTCGTGAAGTGGGTCTTAAGATCGACAATGCGCAGCAATGGGCCGGTCATGGGGCCACCTTTCCGGCAAAGTGGCATTGCACAAAATGGCCCGGTTTGAATGTGGTTGTCTCTGGGGTGGTGGTTGCGCAGACATCTGCCGCTTGCGCGCACCGCGGATGAAAGGCGCAACCGGTCAGTTCTTCCTCCAACGTCGGCACCCGCCCCGGTATCGCCTGAAGCCATTCGACTTCGCGGTCAACCACCGGGATCGAGTTCAGCAGGCCGCGTGTGTAGGGATGGGCGAGTTCGGCGAAAAGATCGGCGGTTGCGGCGGCTTCGGCCACGCGGCCACGGTACATCACCGCGACCTTGTCGCAGGTTTCGGCAATCACCCCCAGATCGTGACTGATCAGGACGATGGCGGTTCCCATGCGGGTTTGCAGATCTGCCATCAGATCAAGCACCTCTTTTTGCACGGTCACATCAAGGGCGGTGGTTGGTTCATCCGCGATCAAAAGCTTGGGGTCGCAAGACAAGGCCATGGCAATCATGACGCGCTGGCGCTGGCCGCCCGACATCTGATGCGGAAAACTGTCGATCCGTTCGGACGGGTTGGGGATGCGCACCAGCGTCAGCAGCTCTATCGCGCGGTCGCGGGCCTGTGCGCGCGACATCTTTTGGTGCTGACGCAGGCCTTCCGCGATCTGATCGCCGATACGGTAGACCGGATTGAGGCTGGTCATCGGTTCTTGAAAGATCATCGCCATGCGGTTGCCCATGATGGCGCGGCGTTCCCGCGCGCCCAGCGTCAGCAGGTTCATACCGTCAAAGCGGATAGTGCCGCCGGTGATCCGCACCGCGCTTCCCCCCAAAAGCCCCATGATCGCAAGCGAGGTCAGGCTTTTGCCACAGCCGCTTTCACCGACGATGCCAAGGGTTTCGCCTTCATCCACCTCGAAGGACACGGCCTGCACCACCGGCACCAGCTTGCCGCCGGCACTGACCGCAATCTCAAGGTTCTCGACTTCCAGCAATGCCATGTGATCAGACCCCCGCGATATCGTCTTTGAAGCGCGGATCAATACTGTCGCGCAAGGCATCGCCCACAAGGTTCATCGAGAACACCGACAGCACGATCAACAGGCCCGGATAGATCAGCAACCAAGGGGCGCGGGTGACATAGATGCGTTCTTCGGACAGCATGTTGCCCCAGCTTGGCACCTCTGGCGGCAGGCCCAGCCCCAGAAAATCAAGCGCTGCGGCCTGAAGTTGCGCGAAGGCGAAGATGAAGCTGGCCTGAACCAGCAAGGGCGACACCAGATTGGGAAGGATATGGCGAAACAGGATCGACGGATGCCCGGCCCCCGAACAGATGGCGGCATCGACAAAAACCTCGGCCTTCAGTTTCAGCGTCATGCCGTATAAGATGCGGGCGGTCGTGGTGGCATAAACGATGCCGATGACAATGATCGTGTTGACCACGCTGCGTTCCAGCAAGGTGATCAGGACAAGCGCCATAAGCAGGGCCGGGAAGGCCATAAGCACATCCACGCCGCGCATCAAGAAATGTCCCAGCCGGGTGAAATAGGCCGAAAGCATGCCGATCATGCCGCCCGCGACAAGGGCCACGATGACGCTGCCAACCCCGATGATCACCGTCATTCGCGCACCGTAAAGCGCGCGCGAAAATGTGTCGCGGCCGAAGTGATCGGTGCCAAACAGGTTGGGCCAGCCCGGCTCTGCCAAGCGCCCGACCGGGTCAATCGCGAGCGGATCAAAGGGGGCGATGAGGGGCGCGACAAGGGCCGCGACACACATCAGGCAAAGCCAGAAGAAACCGGCAGTCGCCAGCTTGCGGCCAGAAAAGGCGTTGCGGAGGAAATTCACGGCACTCATTTCAGCGATACCCTTGGGTCGAGCCGCGCATAGGCAAGGTCGACCAACAGGTTGATGACCATGTAAAGAACGACGATCACAAGGATCACCCCCTGGATAACCGGATAGTCGCGGCGCAGGATTGATTGGACAACCAGCCGCCCGATGCCCGGAAGCGAGAATACCGTTTCGGTCACCACCGCCTCGGAAATCAGGGCAGCAAAGGTGAACCCGAAGGCCGCCGCCACCGCAATAAGCGCATTGCGGAAGATGTGTTTGATCGCCACCCGTGTCGGGTGCAGGCCCTTGGCGCGGGCGGTGCGCACGTGATCTTCGCGCGACACGTCCAGCATCGAGGCGCGCACCAGCCGCACGATCAAGGCGGCGTTGGGGGCGGCCAGGGTCAGGCTGGGCAGCAGCAGATAGCGCAGGTTGGTTATGCCCCCCTCATCCGACAGCGACGGGAAGCCAGAGCTTGGGAACCAGCCCAATGTCACCGAAAAGATCATGATCAGGTAAAGACCCAGCCAGAAGGTCGGGATGGATGCGGCCAGCATCGCCCCGCTTGAGGTGATCTGGTCAATCCATGTGCCATGCTTGGTGGCCGACAATATGCCAATCGGCAGCCCGATGAGGATGATCCAGACCATTGTCATGGTGGCAAGCAGGATCGACGTCTCGGCACCGCTGCCAATCACCGACATGACCGGTTCGCGAAAGAAGATCGAGGTGCCCAGATCGCCTTGCAGCACATTGCCGAGCCAGAAGAAATATTGAACGTAGAGCGGCCGGTCAAAACCCATTTCGGCCGACAGCTGCGCCACATCTTCGGGCGTTGCCGTATCGCCCAACAAAATCGCGGCGGGGTCGCCCGGGATCAGATGAATGAAAAGAAACACCAGTACCGAGGCCGCCAAAAGCGTTGGGATCAAGGTCAAAAGGCGCTTGATTGTGTAAGCGAACATGCCGGCCCCGGTGAAGATGAAATGGCGCGCGCGCCCCCCCCCGCGGGTGCGTATTGGGGGGGCGCCTGCGGGTTATTTTGATACGTTCCAGAAGCTTGGCCAGATCAGCGTCTGTTCGCCAAGGCCTTTGAGTGCCGGAGAGGCGATGTTGTAGGTATAGACGTCGCCGGTTTTCATTGTTGGCACCTGCTCATAAATCAGGGTCTGGATTTCGGCCCAGATCGCCTGACGTTCGGCAGGGTCTGAGGCGGCGGTGAAGCGGTCTTTCAATGCCTTCTTCTCTGGCGTTGCCCACCAGCCGGGATAGGTGTCGTTCATCACCGAAATCAAGATCGGATCGGGCACGAAACCGTGGTGGGTAAAGAACAGATCCCACTGATCGGGCTGCGCGCGCTTTTCGATCAGCGTCGCCCAATCATAGACCTGCAGGTCAATGTTGAACCCGGCTTGCGCCAGTTGCTTGGTGTAGACGATGGCGCTGTCATAGTGGAACGGATAGTTGGTCGAGACCATGAATTTGATCGGCTGGCCATCATAGCCCGCCTCTGCGGCCATCGCCTTGGCGGCTTCGGCATCCCCCTTGCTGTAATTTTCGGTGCCAGCGGTCGTGTACCAGACATTGCCTTCAGGGGCGAAGGATCCGTTGGCGCGCCACAGGCCTTCGGGGCCGATGGCCACTTGCAAGGCCGGTGTCTTGTCGATTGCGGTTTGAATGGCGCGGCGCAGGGCGAAGTTTTCTTTCAGCGGCCCATCGCTGGAGTTCAAGAACACCAGACCAAAAATCGGCCCGCCGTTGAGGATGGTCTTGACGCCCGCATCTGCGTCAAGTTCCGCAAAGAGATCGCCGGGGATGCTTTCGGCATAGTCATAATCACCGGCGCGCACACCGGCCACGCGGGTGCCCACGTCCGATACCGGGATAAAGCGCAAGGTGTCAAAA
>JBATTI010000551.1:0-3792 GCA_049670445.1 Albidovulum sp.
CGCTGCCATCGGCCAATGTGACGTCTTGCACATCAAACGGCCCCTGATCCGATTGAAACTGACGGATCTTGGTGGCCTTCAACAGCTCTGCCGTTTGGGCGACCAGCGTCTCTTCAAGCTTTTTCGCCTCAACCCCCGAGGTTCCGGCAAATACATTGATGACGCGTGGTGGAATTGTGGCCACAACCTTTTGGGCATTTGCCGCCGCCGAGGCGCGCAGATAGCCATCCACGGCCTTGATCAGGCTTGCCTCATTCGCCTCCGAAAGTGGGCGGGCATGAAGTGGAAGGGCCAGAAGTGCCGCAAGAATGGTCGAAACAAGGATGCGCATGCGTGATCACCTTTCAATGGAACTGCCCCAGATGTCGCATGTCAGGGCGCGCCCCTCAAGGGGCAGGTGCCGCCGGGTTGCGGATTGCTGCGGCGCGTGGCTTGGTCTAGGTTCGATATTCAAGCGCATCGGAGGGGCAAATGGCATTCACAATCGCAACCTGGAACATCAATTCGGTGCGACTGCGCGAAGGGCTGGTGGCCAAGCTTTTGCGTGATGAGGCGCCGGATGTCTTGTGCTTGCAAGAATGTAAAAGCCCGGTCGAAAAGATCCCGACTGAAGGCTTTGCCGAATTGGGTTACCGCCACATGGTGGCGCGCGGGCAAAAGGGCTATAACGGCGTCGCGATCTTGTCGAAACTGCCGATGATGGATGCGGGCGACAAGGATTTCGCCGGCCTTGGCCATGCCCGCCATGTGGTGGCCCGGCTGGAAAACGGCGTGACCATCCACAATTGCTATGTGCCCGCCGGCGGCGATATTCCCGACCGTGCACAAAATGAAAAATTCGGCCAGAAGCTCGATTACCTGACCGAGATGCGCGATCATTTTCGCTGGGAACGCCCCGAACGCGCGATCCTTGTCGGTGATCTTAATATTGCGCCGCGCGAAGATGATGTCTGGAACCACAAGGCGCTTTTGAAAATCGTCAGCCATACCCCGATAGAGGTCGAACATCTTGCGGCCACGCAAGAGGCAGGCGGTTGGGTCGATGTCACGCGCCAAGATATCCCCCAAGGCCCGCTTTACAGCTGGTGGTCGTACCGCAGCCCGGATTGGGACGCAGCCGACAAGGGCCGCCGTCTTGACCATATCTGGGCGACACCCGACATTTCCAGCGCCGCCCACAGCAGCCGCATCTTGCGCGATGTGCGCGGCTGGGAACAACCGTCAGATCATGTACCGGTATTCGCAAGCTTTGATCTTTAAGCACGCATTTCCGCCCTTCTAGGCCTTGGACTTTCGCCGGTGCGCGCGCATATTAGGGCCAAGCAATGGTTTTTGGGGAAATAGAGATGCTCGAATTTGGCCAACCAACGGAACCGGCGGCAGCAACCGGGCCGCTGATCAAAGACGGCACCGAAGCCACCTTCATCCCTGATGTGATCGAGGCCAGCCAGGACGTTCCGGTTATCGTTGATTTCTGGGCGCCGTGGTGTGGGCCGTGCAAAACATTGGGCCCGGCACTTGAAGCTGCGGTAACGGCCGCCAAGGGCCGGGTGCGCATGGTCAAGATCAACGCCGATGAGAACCCCGCGATTGTGACGCAACTGCGCATCCAATCGCTTCCGACCGTCTATGCCTTTTGGCAAGGCAAACCGGTTGATGGATTTCAAGGTGCCATCAGCGGCCCCGACATCAAGGCCTTTATCGGTAAGCTGTCCGATCTTGCCGGTGATGGCGGCCTTGGCGAGGCGATTGAAGCCGCCGAGGCGATGCTTACCGAAGGGGCGGCCGTCGATGCCGCCGAAACCTTCGCCGCGATCTTGGGGGAAGAGCCGGAAAATGCCGCCGCTTACGGCGGGCTGGTACGCGCGCATCTGGCCTTGGGCAATCTTGATCAAGCCGACGGGCTTTTGGCTGCGGTCCCCGCCACGCTTGCAACCTCGGTCGAGGTGGAAGCCGCACGCGCCCAGCTTGGCCTGTTGCGCCAGGCCGCCGATGCAGGCCCAGTGGCCGAATTGCAGGCTTTGGTCGATGCCGATCCGGCGAACCCGCAGGCCCGCTTTGATCTGGCCCTTGCCTTACACGCGTCAGGCAAGGTCGATGCGGCCGTGGATCAGCTTCTGGATCTTTTCCGCCTTGACCGCGAATGGAACGATGGCGCCGCCAAGACCCAGCTTTTCACGATATTCGACGCGCTGAAACCGACCGACCCCATCGTCTTGAAAGGCCGGCGCAGATTGTCATCGATGATCTTCGTGTGATCCCCGAAAGCCGCGGCCCGCAAGGAACGCAAAACCATGAACCCGACCGATCTTCCGACAACCATCCCGCTTTTCCCTTTGGCCGGGGCCTTGTTGTTGCCGCGCACCCGATTGCCGCTTCATGTGTTTGAACCGCGCTATCTGGCGATGCTGGATGATGTGCTTAAGACCCGCGAAAGGATGATCGGCATTATCCAGCCACGCCCGGCCCCCGAAGGCCAGCGGCGCTTGTCGGCTATTGGCTGTGCGGGGCGGGTGATGTCATTCACCGAAACCGATGACGGGCGCTATATGATCGTGCTGGGCGGGATCAGCCGTTTTCGGTTAGTCAAGGAAATCGGCGGCTTCACACCCTATCTGCGCGCCGATGTGGCCTGGCGCGGTTTTGAACGCGATATGGAACCTTCCGAGGCCGATGCTGGTTTTGATCGCACGCATTTCATGGATCTTTTGACCCGGTTCTTCGTCGCGCGTCAGCTTGCCACCGATTGGGCAAACCTGCGCGAAGCCGATGACGAAACCTTGATCAATTCGCTGTCAATGCTGTGCCCGTTTGAACCCGAAGACAAACAAGCCCTGCTGGAGGCCCCGACACTGACATCGCGGCGCGAAACCTTGCAGATGCTGATGGAATTCGCCCTGCGTGCCGATGGCGACGGAGACGGAGTGATGCAATGAACGAACCAGTTGAATTTGACCGCCGGATGTTAGAAGCGCTGGTTTGCCCACTGACACAGGCAACGCTGAAATATGATCCCGAACGGCAAGAGCTGATCTCGGTCAATGCCAATCTGGCTTTCCCGATCCGCGACGGCATCCCGATCATGCTGGTCGGCGAGGCCCGCACGCTGGATTAATGGCCACCCTTCCGCTGACCCGATGAAAGCAGCTTCTCCGTCAAGCATGGCCGGGGTGGTTTGTTCTTACCCTCATCCAAGCATGCAGGACTTCAGCTTGCCCGCCATTTCCAGCATAAGCGGGATGTCTTTTTCAAGATGGGCAATGCTTTTGCGTGTGGTCAGCGCATGAGTCGACAGACAAGCCACAAGCGTGCCTGTATCAGACAAAATCGGAACGGCGCCGCCCACCATATCGTCAAACCATTCTTCCCGGTCAAGCGCATAGCCCGCCTTTCGAATGCGGGCCAATTCGGCCTCGAAGGCCGCACAATCGGTGATCGTGTTGCGTGCCGATGCCTTGTTGGCGATCCGCTCAAAGATGCCCAAAGCCACTTCCGGTTCAAGCGTCGAAAGATAAAGCTTGCCAGAGGCGCAGCAATGCAAAGGCAGCGGTGCGCCGACCTTCAGGTTGACCTGAAATGGCCAGTGCGATTCCAGGCGGTCGAAATAGATCAGTTTGGTGCCATGCGGGATCGAAAGGCTGACGGTTTCGTTAAGCTTTTCCGACAGGCTGCGCAAAAGTGATCGCCGTTCGGTGACCTTCGGCTCAAACCGTAGGCTGTTCAGCACCAGATTGCGGAACCGCTCGCCGGGTAGGTAATGGCCCGATGTGTGGGCCACGATGAAGCGTTCTT
>JBATTI010000552.1:0-12185 GCA_049670445.1 Albidovulum sp.
GTCATGCCGTAGCGTTCCAAGATCACCTGCCCGGTGCGGGCCTGCCAGTCGCGGTGGGTATCGGCCAGCAATGGCGCCGAACCTGAAATGAAAAGCCGCATATGCCCGACCAGATCGCGGTTAAGCCGGGGATCGGCCAGAAGCCTTGTGTAAAAGGTCGGCACCCCCATCATCGTGGTGGATCCGGGCAAATGCCCGATCACCTGATCGGCGTCGAATTTCGGCAAAAACACCATCCGCGCACCGGCCAGAAGCGCCACGTTGGTTGCCACGAAAAGCCCGTGGGTGTGAAAGATCGGCAAGGCATGAAGCAGCACATCGTCGCAGGTGAAGTGCCACGCCTCGGCCAGCACCACAGCGTTTGACAAGAGGTTCTCATGCGACAGCATCGCCCCTTTTGAGCGCCCGGTGGTGCCCGAAGTATAAAGAAAGGCCGCAAGATCACCCGCCCCGCGCGGCTCGGTCGCAAAGGTGCCGGGCTGGGCGCGCGCGGTATCGGCAAAGCTGCCACCCGCATCGGCGTTGAGCGTGGCCAAAAGCGCGCCCGCCGCTTGCGCAACAGGCGTCAAGGCCGTGGCAAATGCGCCGTCGCAGAGCACCATCGCCGCACCGGCATCTTCTACGAAATAGGCGACCTCGGCGGGCGTATAGGCCGGATTGAGCGGCAAAAACACGATACCGGCCTGAATGCTGGCCGCAATCACCGCCAGCATCGCCGGACTTTTTTCCAGTTGCAGCGCCAGCCGGTCGCCCGGTTTCAACCCATAAGCGCGCAAGGCATGGGCATAGCGCGCCGATTGGGCGATGAAGTCGCCATAGCGCAGCACCTCGCCGCCGGGCAGATCCAGAAACACCCTGTCGCTTGCCCTATGGGGGGCGAAAAGCGCATCGTAAAGATGGTTCGTCATTGGGCTGCCTCTGTTCTACGGCTTTGGGCTTACGGCATCGGGTTTCGCCCCGAATAACCCGCCCTACCCGCAAAATCTAGCGCCTTGCCGATGCCCCCAGAAGGCTGAGCAGGAAAAGCGTGAAGGCGGCGGCCACAACCGACGGGCCTGCCGGGGTGTCAAACCGCAAAGACGCCCAAAGACCGGCAATAACCGCAACTGCGCCGGCAATGCTTGCCCCGATCGCCATCGCCTCGGGGCTGCGGGTCAGGGGGCGGGCGGCGGCGGCGGGGATGATCAGCAAGGCCGCGATCAGCAGCGCGCCGACGATCTTGATCGACAGCGCCACCGTCAGCGCCAAAGCCAGCGTCAGCACCAGCCGTTCATGGCGCGGGTTGATGCCCGAGGCCTGGGCCAGTTCTTCATTCACCGTGGCTGTGACCAACCCGGCCCAGCGCCAGATCAAAAGCCCCAGAACCACAAGCGCCCCCGCCCAGATCCAGATCACGTCTGACCAGCCCACCGTCAGGATATCGCCAAAAAGATAGGCGGTTAGATCGACCCTGACGGATGGCAGGAAGCTGACGGCAATAAGCCCGAAGGCCAGGGCCGAATGGGCCATGACCCCCAGGATCGTGTCGCTGTGGTAGCCACGCCCGCTTAGCGCCGTGATGGTCAGCGCCATGGCCACCGCCACCCCCAAAATACCCGCGTAAAGCGGCAGCTGAAAGGCGAAGGACAAGGCCACGCCCAGAATCGCCGCATGCGAGGTTGCATCGCCAAAATAGGCCATGCGGCGCCAGACGACAAAGGCGCCCAAAGGGCCGGTGGCCAGCGTCAGCCCAAGCCCGGCCACGCCTGCGCGCAGCATGAAATCATCAAGCATCTTTTGCCTCCTGCGCGCTGTTGGAATGGCCGCAGGTGCTGCCATCCGCATGGATATGGCCGGGCACCGAATGGTCATGCGCATGGTCGTGCACATGTCGGTAAAGCGCCAATGCCCCACCGGTGCCAAAGCCAAAAAGTGCTTGGTATTCCGGTGCCGCCGACACGCTTTCGGGCGCCCCTTCGCAGCAGATATGGCCGTTAAGGCAAATCACCCGGTCCGAGGCCGACATCACCACATGCAGATCATGGCTGACCAGCAAAACCGCCACGCCGGTTTCCTGGCGCAGCTCCTCCAGCAGCCGGTAAAACCCCGCAACGCCGGGCTGATCAAGGCCCTGCGTCGGTTCATCCAAGATCAGGATATCGGGCGCTGACAGCAAGGCCCGCGCCAGCAAGACCCGCTGAAACTGCCCCCCCGAAAGACCGGCAAGCTGGCGCCCCTCAAGCCCCGCAACACCGACACGGGCCAGCGCCCGGGCCGCCAGATCATCCTTGACCGCGGCGGGCAGCGACAAGAAGCGGCGCACCGTCATCGGCAGGCCCGCTTCCACCTTAAGTCTTTGGGGCACATAGCCGATTCTAAGTTTGGGTTTGCGCATCACCTGCCCCGATGAGGCCGGTTCAAGGCCGATAAGGGCCCGCACGAGCGTCGATTTCCCCGAACCATTGGGCCCGACAATGGTGACGATCTCTTGCGGGTTGATCGCGAAATCGACATTGGCCAGCACCACCGTATCGCCGTGCCGGACCGCAAGCCCGCGCGCCTCCAGCAATGTCATGTTTGGCCGTCCGAACATGCGGGGCAAAGGCCCAGCACCTCTACCGTGACCCGCTTGGCCGCAAAGCCGATCGAGGTTGCCGCCCCCGTCACCGCGTGACCAATCGCCTGCCCCGGCGCTTCGGCCACGCCATTGCAGGTCTGGCAGATGAAAAACGCCGGGCTATGGGCCTTGCCCGGATGCATGCAGGCCATGAAGGCGTTCAGGCGGCTGATCCGGTGCACCAGCCCCTGATCGACCAGAAAATCAAGCGCCCGATAGGCCACCGGCGGCTGATTGCCAAAGCCGTCTTTCACCAACCGCTCCAACACCTCATAGGCACCAAGGGCGCGGTGTTCTTCCAACAAGATCTCAAGCACCCGGCGGCGCACCGGCGTCAGACGCGCCCCGCGTTCTTCGGCCAAGACATCGGCCTGCGCCAAAAGCCCGCCCGAACAGCGGCTGTGATCATGGTCGCAAAAGGCCAGGGCAGCACCTGATGCGGGGTCAGCTGGGGTTGGGGGCTTTGACATGTTATACTATCACATTCCTCTTGACTGTTATGCTATAACATATGATAGATCCCCCTGCAATTCGTTACCGCCAACCGGAGTACCCCCCATGCGCCACTTGAAATACAGCCTGATGTTGCTTGGCCTATGGCCGCTGAACGCGCTTGCCGAGGCCCCGGTGGTGATCACTGACATTCCGGTTGTGCAATCACTGGTGGCCGAGGTGATGGGCGATCTGGGGGCACCGGATGCGCTGGTCACCGGCGGCGCGGATGCCCATGCCTACCAGCTTCGCCCCTCGCAGGCGCAGGCCGTGGCAAAGGCCGATCTGGTCTTTTGGGTCGGGCCCGAGATGACGCCATGGTTTGACCGGGTCTTGCAGGCAAACCCTGACGCCAAGGCCGTGGGCCTTTTGGCCGCAAAGGGCACGATCCTGCGCCATTATGACGACCACCCCGATGATGATCACAGTGACGGTCATGGTGACGATCACGGGCACGGTGACGATCACGGTGACGGGCACGGTGACGGGCACGGGCACGAAGGCGCAGACCCGCATGCATGGCTTGACCCGAAAAATGCCGCGCTTTGGCTTGGTGTCATCGCCCAGGCACTGGCCTCGGCTGACCCGGAACATGCCCAAATATACGCCCAAAACGCCAAGGACGCGCAGTCTCGGGTTGCGGCCTTGGGCGCAGAGCTTGACCGACAACTGTCAGATGCCGGCACCCGCGCAATCGTGGTTGGCCATGATGCCTATGGCTATTTCGCGCAACGCTTCGGGCTGCGGATTGCGGCCAGTATCGAGGCGGGCGATGCGTCGGAACCCGGTGCCGCGCGATTGGCGGAAATTATCGGCATTCTGGCCGCCGAAGACATCCGCTGCGTCTTTCCGGAGGCCGGACAGGACCCCAAACGCGCCGGCGTTCTGGTTGAGGGCAGCAAGGCGCGCCTGGGCGCGGCCCTTGACCCTGAAGGGCGGGCCCTTGACCCGGGGCCGGGGCTTTACGCCAGTTTGATGCGCAACCTTGCGGAAGCAATTGCGGCGTGCCAAGCCTTATAGGCAAGGATCAGGGGCCAGATGACAGCGCAGATCACCACATTCGGCGCAACTGCGGATGGTAGGCCGGTGCGTGCGGTTCACCTGCGCGCAGGCGCGCTGCGCGCCACGATCCTGACCCATGGCGCCCGATTGCAAGACCTGCGACTGGCCGGGGTGCCATGGCCGCTGACGCTTGGCGCAAAAAGCGTTGCGGCCTATGAAGGGCCGATGGCCTATTTCGGCGCGGTCGTCGGGCCGGTTGCCAACCGCATTGCCGGGGCGGCGGCCGTGATTGACGCAAGGCGGCATGATTTTGCCGCCAATGAGCCCGGCCCCACCACCTTGCACAGCGGCCCCACCGGCACCCATGCGCAGATCTGGCAGATCAAGGCGGCAACGGCGCATAGCCTCACCCTTGGGCTTGATCTGCAAGACGGGCTGGGCGGCTTTCCCGGCAACCGCCATTTGCAAGCCCATTACGCACTGACGTCACCCGCCGACCTCAGACTGGTGCTAAGGGCCACAAGCGATGCGCCAAGCCTGATGAACCTTGCCAACCACAGCTATTGGAACCTTGATGGCGCAGCCGATACCACGCGCCACCAGCTTGGCCTTGCCGCCGAGCACTACTTGCCGGTCAACGCCCGCCTGATACCTGCCACCCCCGCCCCCGTCGCCCGGACCGGGTTTGATTTTCGCAAGCCGCGCGAAATGGATGCGGCCTTTCCGCTTGATCACTGCTTTTGCCTGCCGGGCGACCGGCTTCTGCCTTGCCATGCCGCAAGGCTGAAAGGCGCGCGCGGGGTGCAGCTTGACCTGGCGACAAATGCGCCCGGATTGCAGGTTTATGACGGCCGGGGGCTGGCAACAGCACCCCATGCCGGTTTGGCGGGGTCACCCTACGGCCCCCGCGCCGGTTTGGCGCTGGAACCGCAACATTGGCCCGATGCGGCGGGGCGCGATGATTTTCCGTCAATTTCGCTTCGGCCGGGGCAGATTTATGAACAAATCAGCGTCTTTTCCTTCACCCAAGGCCAAATGGCTTGACCCCGAGGGGTGATAAAAGCCAAGATCCGCCAATCTTTTTGTTTTTCGGAAAATCATGAACATGGCTGCCGCGCCCCCAAACCTTGCCGATATTTTCGCCGATGTGGCGCAGGAAATCGGTCTTTCGCGCCCGGCGGGGCAGTGTTTTTCGGGCATCTGGCGGGCAGCACAGGCGCCCTGCGCCGACGATCTGGTGAAAACGCTTGGCCTCTCGCGTTCGAACATCTCCACGGCGCTGAAAGAGCTGCGCAGTTGGGGCCTGATCGCCATCGCGCGCACACCGGGTGACCGTAAGGAATATTTCACCGCCCCCCCCGACCCGTGGGAGGTGATGCGGCTGGTTCTTGCAGCCCGTCAGCGCCAGGTCATCGCACCGCTGCTGGACAAGCTTTTGATGGCCGAAGCGGCGGTCGAAGACGCGCGGATCGCAGCCCTTCACGCCGTCCTGACCAAAACCACCCAAGCCGCAGCGGCCCTGACCGCGCAAGATGCCAAAGCCTTTGCCAAGGCGGTTGAAGCCCTTGCAAGCCCGGCGGCGGAGCCCAAGAAGAAAAAGAAGAAGAAAGGCTGAAGCCTTTCGATCTTGCCTTTGCTATGCGGCCTGATCGCCGCCGGTCAATTCGCGGGGCAGGTGCAGCACAAATTCGGTGCCGTCACCGTCTGATCGGACAAGATTCAAAACCCCGCCATGCCCCTTGACCAGTTCAGCCGCAATCGCCAGCCCAAGGCCGGTGCCGCCCTTGCGGGTGCCGCCCTGAAACGGCTGAAACAGATGTTCGCGCGCGGTTTTGGGCAGGCCGGGGCCGGTATCACCCACGCGTATCCACCAACCGGCATCCTCTTCGCCTGCCGCTATTTCGATCGTGCCGGGCACGCCCGCCGCCTCTATCGCCTGCCGTGCGTTGCGGATCAGATTGTTCAGGACCCGGTAAAGCTGTTCACGGTCACCGCGGATGGTCAGGCTTGGGGCGACGTCGGTCACGAATTCAACCGAATTGTCACCGGCCGCCAGCCTTTCGCTGTCCAGCACATCCTCAACCAGCCCCGCGAGCATGAAGCGGTGCAACGTGGGCGGCGGCTCCTCGGCCTTGCCAAAGGTCAGGGTGGATTCGCACAAGGATACGGCCCGGCTGATCGAGCCTACAAGCTTGGGCGCCGCACGCACCACACGCGGATCGGTGCTTTCTTCCATGCGGTCTGCCAGAAGCTGCGTCGTGGTCAGAATGTTACGCAGATCATGGCTGATCTTGGCGACGGCACTGCCAAGCTGCGCCAACCGGTCTTTTTGCCTCAAGGCACCGGTCAGTTGTTGTTGCATCATCTGAAGCGCCACTTCGGCATCGCGCAACTCAACCACGTTCGATTGCGGCACGATGAAGCGGCGCACATCTTCGGGTGCCTCGGCATAGGCCGCCATATGGGTCACGACCCGGCGGATCGGCGAAACCAGCACCCGCCTGACGGCGAAGAACAAAAGGCTGGCCGTCAGCACCGAAATCATCGCCGACAGCCCCAGGATCCGCCAGCCGTAGTCGAACATTGCCGCACGCATCGGCCCGGTGTTCATCGTCACCTCGATCAACATGCCGGCTTGCTTCACCGGGTCGCCGATGATCCGGATGATCCGGTCCTCACCGTCCAGCAAACTCTGAACCGCATCGCGGATCAAGACCCAGGCCGAAGCGTCGCGCATGTCAAATGTGGCTTCAATCTCGGACGGAATCGGCGACGAAAGCACCAATTGCCGTATCTCATCCCGCCGGAGCACGACGTTATAGACCTCGGCATTGGCGAGCAATTCACGCTCAAGATCACTGTCTATCACATCATCCGCAGCCAAAAGCGACAATGAGGCAATCTGCGCCCGTTCCAAGCGCGAGAGAATATAGTCTTCTCGAAACCGTGCAACCGATGGCACGAAGATAAGCACTTCGGCCAGCATGACGAAAACCATCGTCAAAAGCAGAAAACGCCCGGAAAGGGTATTAAGGAACATATCCGGCCTTTCGCGCACAAAAATCAACGCCCATTGCCGCAGCATATATGGTGCAACCCGGCTATTTGAAGCATTGCATATGGATGCGTTGCACAAAAGTCCCGCGCAAAGGCGATTGCGGCGCAAATTTTGCGGCCTCAATATGCGGTTTCGGGGCTTGCAAAGGGCTTTGCCGTGTTGACTTGCCCCGCGGGGGCGTCTAATAGCCGGGCTTCGAATGACATGAGCCTTCGAATCCCGCCAGATCGGGATTTGGGCGAACTACCGGAGTATGAGCGATGAAGCGCACCTTTCAACCGTCGAACCTGGTTCGCGCACGCCGCCATGGCTTTCGCGCCCGCATGGCCACCAAAGGCGGTCGCCGGGTCTTGAATGCACGCCGTGCACGCGGTCGCAAGCTTCTGTCGGCGTAAGCCGAAGATCGGTTAAACGGCATGACACCGCCGGAGACACCCGTGCATGGCCAGATGGGCCGGGGCGCGGTGATGGCTCCGGCGGTTTCCGTTCGTCTGGAGGTTTTGACCAAGCGCGCCGACTTTTTGCGTGCAGCGCAGGCAAGGCGGCAAGGCACGGGCGGTTTCCTTGTGCAGGCCCGCCTGCGACGCCCGGATGAGGCCGACCCCAATCTGATCCGCATCGGCTATACCTGTTCAAAGAAACTGGGCAATGCGGTGGCGCGCAACCGCGCCAAACGCCGCTTGCGCGAGGTGGCGCGCGCCGTGCTGCCGCAAAATGGCCGCCCCGGTTGGGATTATGTACTGGTCGGCCGCCCGCAAGCCACCGCCACCCGCGAATTCACCCAGATGCTTGTCGATCTTGAAAAGGCGCTGGCACAGATACACGCCAAAGCGGCATGACGCCTCTGGCCCATATCCTGGCCCTGCCGGTGCGCGGCTACCGGCTGCTGCTTAGCCCATGGGTCGGACATGGCTGCCGCTATCAGCCCACCTGTTCCGCCTATGCGCTTGATGCTTTGGAAGTCCACGGCGGCCTTAAGGGCGGTTATCTGGCCGCCCACCGGGTTTGCCGTTGCCACCCTTGGGGTGGCTCCGGCTATGACCCGGTGCCCGGCGCGCGTCCGGACCCCACTCACGGTCGCAAGTAAAGCCTGTTATCGCGGATCAGGCGGGTCGGGATTGACTCGCGATCAATCTCGCCCAGAAGCGTCAGATAGACGTCTTTGAGAAAATTCGGATCGTAGAAATACCACGCATGATCGGCGTTGGTGATCCCCGCAAAATTATCGCGGTGTTCATCATAGTAAAGCCCGCAATCGACATTCACCGCCTTGCGCGGCGCGCCTGACGGCAAGCCAATCCGCCCGACCCGCGGCGACACCCCCACCCGCTTGACGTTGGAAATCGACAAGACCGCGTCATAGGGGTTGGAATAATTGGTCAGCCGCGTGCAGTGGCGGTACAGGGATGAGCTTTTGGACGTCGTCCCCATGCTATCGGCCGAAATATCCGCCGAACACATCATCGCTTGACCGATTGTCCAGCTTGTTGCGGCCACAGCGGGCCGGTCATCGGCATCGTCAAACGCCTCACGCAAGACATAGGCGCCCATCGAATGGGCAAGAACATGCACCGAGATTTCACACTCTTGCTGCACATAGCGCGAAAACGGCGCGATCCCGTCATTGACAAGTCGCAGCGCCGTCAGCTTGGCGTCGGTGCGGTCTTCCAGATAATTCAGCGCCGAACTGGCCGATGGCCAATCGAAGCTGACGACAATGCCTTTGTAGCCCACGGCTTCCAGCCCCTTGCGGATCGCGCGGTGACGTTCCAGCATCACAGCCTGGGTGTTGTTGAACCCATGTATATAGATCAACACATCGCCCATCGGCGCGCCGGTATTCGGGTTGTCGCCGACCTTGGCCAAAGCCATCACCCGGTCAAGCCAGGCCCGCCGCGCAATGGCCTGATCGGGGTTTACGCGGTTCACATTGCCCGGGATCTCCAGAAATTTGGTGGAGCCGGGTTCGTTACCAAATGCACCGTTACGAATATTTCGCGCACAAAAGACATAATCCATGTCCGATCCTCCGGTTTGCAATGCGCGAAAGGTAACATGACCTTGCGTCAGGCCAAAGCACTTGCAATGCCGCCCTGACCATCCATCTTCAGTTTTGCAGCGGCGCAGGGGGCGGTTTTGACGCTGACCCGTGCAAAAATGTTCACAATTTGTTCTAAATTTATATTTTTATTTCAATAACTTAAAAATAACTGCCGTCCAAATTTCCAAAAATCTGGCGAATCCGCGCGGTCAGGGTGATTTCAATTAACCCGCTGGTCATATCACGATGCCTAGCTTGGGTGTGAGGCCGAATGTGCGGCGTCGATACCAAGAGGCTTGCGAATGCAGCGGCACAAAAATTCGGTGACACCGGTTTGGACAATTTTGCCAGAGTGGATGGTGAACAGGCCGGGCCTGTTGGGCCTGATCCCCGCGCTTGGTCTGTCTTGGTTCTGGTTCGGGCCGCAAGGTGCTGTTGTCGTCTTGCTGGCGCTCTTGCCCCATGCGCTGGTGTTCACCAAAGGGCCGACGGCACAACCCGTGGCCGGGTCCACTGCGGATTGGCGTGACCCTGTAACGGGCCTGCCCCTGCGTGCAGCGGCGGTTGAGGCTTTGGATCAGGTGCTGCAAACCGCGGAAAGCACCGGAAAAACCACCGCTTGTCTGGTTCTGGGCCTTGATGACCCGCAAGGCATTGTCGAACGCTTCGGCCAAACCGCGCATGATCGCATTTTGCAGCGTCTGGCAGAGCGGCTGAGCGTCACCTTAAGGGATCGCGACTGTGTCGCACGGCTTGAAGGTGACCGGTTTGCGATTGCCTTGGGGGCTTTGCGGCGGGCCGATCTGGAAACCGTCATTCAGGTCGCAAGCCGGCTTCAATCTGCGGTACACGAACCATTATCCATCGACGCGATGACCGTCTACGTCAGCGCCTCGATCGGCTTTTGCCTGCCCAACCGCACCGAGAAAACCACCGGCGAGGCGTTGCTTATTGCAACCGAAACAGCGCTGGAAGACGCCACCCGCAATGGTCCGGGCGCGATCCGCGCCTATTCCACCGAAGTCGCCGCAGCGGCCCAGCACCGCGAATCATTGCGCGATGAGGTCGAAGCAGCCCTCGAGAATGGAGAGATCGTTGCCTATTTCCAACCGCAGCTTTCAACCGACACCGGCGAGGTGACCGGAATGGAAGCGCTGGCGCGCTGGATCCATCCGCAACGCGGGGTCTTGCCGCCTTCCGACTTCTTGCAGATAATCCAATCCTCGGGGCTTTCGGCCCGGCTGGGCGAAGCGATTTTCTTCCACTCGCTGACCGCGCTGCGCGCCTGGGACCGGGCGGGTTTCAAGATCCCCAATGTTGCGGTGAATTTTTGCAAGGAAGAATTGCGCAATCCCAAACTTACCGAAAAGCTGAAATGGGAACTTGATCGTTTTGAACTGACGCCCGACCGGATCACCGTCGAAGTGCTGGAATCTGTCGTGGCCGAAGGTTCCAATGATACCGTCGTCCACAATATAGAAGCTTTGGCGAAGATGGGCTGCGGCATCGATCTGGACGATTTTGGCACCGGCCACGCCTCTATCACCTCGATCAGACGCTTTACCGTCAACCGCATCAAGATTGACCAGTCCTTTGTGAAAAAGGTCGATTGTGACCCCGCCCAACAACGGATGATCGCCGCGATCCTGTCCATGTCCGAACGTCTTGGGTTGGAAACCGTGGCCGAAGGGGTAGAGACGATTGCCGAACATGCGATGCTTGCCCAACTTGGCTGCAGTCACGTGCAAGGCTATTCCATCGCCCGGCCCATGCCTTTTGACGAAACCACCTTCTGGCTTGAGCGTCACCGCACGAAATTGGCGGCAACCCCCAAATTCAGCCGCAAGATAGGCTGACCGCGGGGCCAAAGCGCCGAAAACCGCTTGACCTTTGCCTGCCCCTTCTGTTGAACCACCGTGACCTTGGCTTTGGACAGGTGGTGTGTCCCTTATGGACGATCAAAACAAAAATCTAATTCTCGCGACGGTGCTTTCCTTTCTGGTGATCTTGGTGTGGTTCACGGTGTTCGCACCCCCCCCGCCCATTGTTGACCCCAATAGTGAAGCCCCCGCAGTCGGACAAACAACCGATGCGACAGGGGTCACGACCCCGCCTGCTGCGGCCACAACCCCGACGGCACCCGCCGAGGCGGCACCGGATGCCTTGGCATCTGCGGGCCGCATTGCCATCGAGACACCGCGCCTGACGGGCTCTTTTTCGCTTCTTGGTGGCCGGATTGATGACATCGCCCTTGAAGACTACCGCGAAACGCTGGATGCCGGTTCGCCCAACATCCGGCTCTTGTCACATGCGGCAGCTGACCACGGCCCCGACATCAAGCCCTATTACGCGGTCTTCGGCTGGTCGCCTGCGGGCGGCATGGACCCCAAGCTGGTGCCCGACGCCAATACCCTTTGGGAAGTCGAAAGCGGAACGACACTTGCCCCCGGCGCACCCGTCACCATCAAATGGGACAATGGCGCAGGCCTGGTCTTCCACCGCAAGATCGAGGTGGACAACAACTATCTGTTCACCCTGACGCAATCGGTCGATAACCAGACCGGCGCGGCCGTGCGGCTTGCGCCCTACGGGATCGTGGTGCGCAAAGGCATTCCCGACGCACAACGCATCTATTTGCTGCACGAAGGCGTTGTGCGCCAATCGGACGGCGAACTGCAAGAAATCAAATATGCCAAGATACCAAAGCTGGACAGCGATCCGCGCGAAAACGCACCGGCCGAGGTGACCGATGTTGTCAGCAACGGCTGGATCGGCTTCACCGACAAATACTGGATGACCACGCTGGTGCCCGCCCCCGGGCAGGCCTTCACCTCGGTTGCCAAATACGTCCCCGGCGCAGATATTTATCAAGCCGAGGCGCGACTGCCGGTTATGGAGGTCGCAGCCGGTGCGTCATCCAGCGCAACAACCATGCTGTTTGCCGGGGCCAAGGAATGGGAAGCCATCAAGGATTATCAAGACAGCATAGGCATTGC
>JBATTI010000553.1:0-7144 GCA_049670445.1 Albidovulum sp.
GCAGCCCGGAAGAAAACGGCGTGGCCTTCAGGGCGCTGCTCTCGGGCGCAAAGGGCGCTTACCGCGACGCTGTCCTGTTCAATTCGGCGGCGGCCTTGATGATTGCAGATAAGGTCAAGACTTTGCCGGAAGGCGTTGAAATCGCAAAGAGAAGCATCGATTCAGGTGCCGCTCTGGGCAAAATCGAAGCCTTGGCGCGGATCACGACACTTGCCTGAAGCGGTGCCTGACGCTTGGCGGCATTTGCGGTTTTTCCAGACCGATTGGCCGCATATCGCCAGCGCCATCAATGCCGATCCATCAACCGTGCTTCCGCCCGAAGGTCAGCGCTTCACCGCGCTGGATCTGACGCCGCCCGACCGGGTGCGGGTTGTGATCTTGGGGCAAGACCCCTATCCAACCCCCGGCCACGCCCATGGGCTGGCCTTTTCCGTCACCCCCGAAACCCGCCCCCTGCCCCGATCATTGTCCAATATATTCAAAGAGATGGAAAACGATCTTGGCAAGTTTCCGGCAAATGGCGATCTGCGCCCTTGGGCCAAACAGGGGGTGTTGTTGCTGAACAGCTGTTTGACGGTGCCGTCTGGCGATGCGGGCGGTCACGCCCGGCTTGGCTGGCAAAAGCTTGCCGCCGAAGCCTTGGCCGAAACCTCCGCCCGGCCTTGCGCCTTTGTGCTTTGGGGGGCCCATGCCCAAAGCCTTGGCCATCATATCTGCGCGGGTGACCATCTGATCATCAAAACCGCCCATCCATCCCCCCTGTCGGCGCGTCGCGGCTTTTTCGGATCGCGCCCCTTTAGCCGGATCAATGACTGGCTGGGCGCGCGGGGCGCCTGCCCGATAAACTGGGCATAGCGGTTTAAGAACTTTGCCAAAGGCATGCACCATCAAGGCCCAAGGCACTTTCCTTAGTCGCCCAGCGGTATTATGAGGGTGGCATGGATATTCTTGACAAGATCAAAGCCTACAAGCTTGAAGAAATCGCCGCCGCAAAAGCCGCCCGCAGCCTGTCGCAGGTTGAGGAGGCAGCGCATGCGGCCCCAGCCCCGCGTGGCTTTTATAACGCCCTGAAAGCGGCCGGGACGAACGGCTATGGCCTGATCGCCGAGATCAAGAAAGCCAGCCCGTCAAAAGGCCTGATCCGCGCCGATTTCGACCCGCCGGCCTTGGCGCAGGCCTATGCGGCAGGCGGTGCGACCTGCCTTTCGGTCCTGACCGACGGCCCTTCCTTTCAAGGCGCGCCCGAATTCTTGATGGCCGCCCGCGCCGCCGTATCCTTGCCGGTGTTGCGCAAGGATTTCCTTTATGACACCTATCAGGTGGCCGAAGCGCGGGCCTGGGGCGCGGATTGCATCCTGATCATTCTCGCCTCGGTCAGCGATGATCTTGCCGCCGAGCTGGAAGCCGCCGCCCTTCACTGGGGCATGGATGTTCTGATCGAAGTGCATGATGAGGCCGAGATGGCGCGCGCGCTGCGGCTTCGGTCACCAATGATCGGCGTAAACAACCGCAATCTCAAGACCTTCGAGGTCACGCTTGATACAACCCGCAAGCTTGCCCCCCTGCTTCCCGAAGGGCGGATGCTGGTCTGTGAAAGCGGCCTTTTCACGCCCGCCGATCTGGCCGATATGGCCCATCTGGGCGCGCGAAGTTTCTTGATCGGCGAAAGCCTGATGCGCCAGAACGATGTCGCCGCTGCCACACGTGCCATCCTGGCCCAACCGCTGGAGGCCTGATATGCCGCTCACCCATTTCGATGCCGAGGGGAATGCGGCAATGGTCGATGTGTCGCACAAGGATGCAACCGACCGTATGGCCGTGGCCCAGGCGCTGGTTGTGATGCGCCCCGAAACATTGGCGCTGGTCACCGAAGGGCGCGCCAAGAAGGGCGATGTCTTGGGGGTGGCCCGGCTTGCCGGTATCATGGCGGCCAAGAAAACCGCCGATCTCATCCCGCTTTGCCACCCTTTGGCGATCACCAAAGTGGCGGTTGATCTGACCCCGGATGCGGATATCCCCGGCATCAGGATCATGGCCACCGTCAAGACCAACGGCCAAACCGGGGTCGAGATGGAGGCGCTTACCGCGGCCTCGGTCGCCGCCTTGACAGTTTATGACATGCTCAAGGCTGCGGAAAAATCCATGCGGATTGAGAATATCCACCTGGTCCTGAAAGATGGCGGAAAATCAGGGCGTTATGAGGCGTCGCTGTGATATCGGTAGACGAGGCGCAGGCACGCACGCTGGCGCTTTGCACGCCGCTTGGCAGCCAGATGGTGCCTTTGCGCGCCGCCCATGGCCGGGTCATGGCCGAAGATGCGGTCACCAGCCTGACGCAACCCCCTTTCGCGGCCTCGGCGATGGATGGCTATGCGATCCGCGAGGCGGATCATCATGGCGGCAACACCCTGCAGGTGGTCGGCGAGGCAAGTGCAGGTCACGGCTTTGGCGGCCAGATCGGGCCGGGCCAATGCGCGCGGATCTTCACCGGCGCACCGGTGCCAAAGGGGGCCGAACGGGTGATCTTGCAAGAAGATGTAACCCGCCAAGACAGCACAATCACTTTGGGCGAACGGCTGGAACAAAGCCGCCACATCCGCCCGGCGGGCCAGGATTTCAAGGCAGGCGACCGATTGACCGCGCCGCGCAGGCTTCGACCCGCTGACGTGGCGTTGCTGGCCTCGATGAACATCGCCGAACTCCCCGTGGCCAAGCGGCCCGAGGTGGCGATCATGGCCACCGGGGATGAGCTGGTCAGCCCCGGCGACATACCGGGCCCGGACCAGATCATCGCCTCAAACTCTTACGGCATCGCGGCATTGGCCGAAGCGGCAGGCGCCAAGGTGCGGATGCTGCCAATCACCCGCGATAATGAAGCCTCTTTGCGCTTTGCCTTCGCGCTGGCCGCCAGCGCCGACATCATCGTGACCAGCGGTGGCGCTTCGGTTGGCGATCACGATCTTGTCGGCAAGGTCGCGCAGGACATGGGCATGGAGCGGGCATTCTGGAAGATCTCGATGCGGCCGGGCAAACCTTTGATGGTGGGGCGGCTTGGGGCTTCGGTCTTGCTTGGCCTGCCGGGCAATCCGGTATCGTCCATCGTCTGCGCGCATCTTTTTCTGGTGCCGATGCTTGACCGTTTGCAAGGGCTGTCCGGCCGGCATGACATCCGAAAAGCCAGGCTCGCAACATCGGTGGATGCCACCGGCCCGCGCACCCATTACATGCGCGCACGCCTGAGCCACGACGCGGACATGATGCAAATCACCCCCTTTGATCGTCAGGACTCGGCCCTTTTGTCGATCCTGTCGCAAGCCGATGCCTTGCTGATCCGCCCATTGGGTGACGGCCCCCGCGCGGCCGGAACCATCGTCGATTACCTGCCGATCTGATCCCATCCGACCGCCCATCCACCCGCCAATAACCGATGCCCCCCTGCGGTGATCGGACCGAACCCCCAGGCTTTGGCGCAATTACGGGGCTAAAGCCGCAACTTTCTTGACACAAATAGGGAACAGGGATAGAACACGAGAGGAACATATAGGCTTACGGCAAAAGGAAACAAGCACAATGCTGACCCGCAAGCAGTTGGAACTTCTTGATTTCATCCAAAAACGCGTGGCGCGCGACGGCATGCCGCCTTCATTCGACGAAATGAAGGACGCGCTGGACCTGCGTTCAAAATCCGGCATCCACAGGCTGATCACAGCACTTGAGGAACGCGGTTTTATCCGCCGCCTTGCGCATCGTGCGCGTGCGATTGAAATCATCAAACTGCCCGATGCAATGGAAAAACGTGGGTTCAACCCGCGGGTGATCGAAGGCGATCGCAGCGATCCACCAGCGGGCGCTGTTGCGGTTGCCGTGGATGCCGTTGAATTGCCGGTCATGGGCCGGATCGCCGCTGGTGTACCGATAGAGGCGATTTCGGAAGTGTCGCATCATGTGGCGGTTCCGGGCTCCATGCTGGCAGGGCGCGGACAGCATTACGCGCTTGAAGTTAAGGGCGATTCAATGATTGACGCCGGGATCAACGATGGCGATGTCGTGGTGATCCGCGAACAATCCACCGCCGATAACGGCGATATCGTGGTCGCACTGGTTGAAGGCTATGAAGCAACGCTAAAGCGCTTTCGCCGCAAAGGCAGCATGATTGCGCTCGAGGCGGCAAATCCGGCCTATGAAACCCGGGTGCTGCCGGAAGATCAGGTGAAGGTTCAGGGGCGTCTGGTCGGCCTGATCCGAAGCTACTGACAGGCTGGCGCGGCGCACAATCCAGTTTTGACACGGGTCACCGCCGGTTGGTTTTACCTGCGGTGATCGGTGTAATCGGGCAAAACCCGCGCTGATGCTACCCGATCAGATCGTGACGAACAAAAACGGGGCGATACCACAGCCTGCGGCTTTTTCGAAAATCGCCGCCAATAGCACAAATTCAAGATAAAGCTGACCAGCATTCCCCAAACGACCTGCCGGTCGGTGTCTGTTTCGCCAGATTTTGCGGATTGATCCGCTGTCTTGCGCGACATACCTTGCCCGCAGTCAACCGAACGCTCAAATGCCGGTAGATTGGATCTGCAAGATTGGCGCATCTTGAAGAGGCTTTCATGCAGCTTACCTCTTCAGCCATCATCGCCTTTCGCCAGATGTGATCCGGTTCCCGGGGGGGGCGGTTCGCCGCAATTGCGGCTTTGCGCTTTCCCCCGATCGGAACGGGCATGGCGCTAAAGGCCCCTCTTCAGTGACACATATAGGCCAATGGAACCTGCCCGCGGCTCTTGTGTCGAAAAGCCACCATTTCAAACAATTACACCCGTTTTGCGTGGTAATCGGCGCGGCCATCTAGGCGACTGGCGTAGATTAGCCGTAATCTGCCGCAGATAGCAAATGTCCCAGACGCTTCATGCTCTAACAAGCTTACGTAACCAGATGCCCGGAGACCGCCATGACCAATGAAGCCCTCGTCATTTTCACACCTTCGGGCAAGCGCGGGCATTTCGCGTTGGGAACCCCGGTGCTGACGGCCGCTCGGCAATTGGGTGTTGATCTGGATTCGGTTTGCGGCGGGCGCGGGATTTGTTCCAAATGCCAGATCTCACCGGGCTATGGCGAATTTTCCAAACATGGCGTGACCGTCAAGGACGATGCGCTGTCGGAATGGAATTCCGTGGAAGACCGCTACAAGCGCATTCGCGGCCTGATTGATGGGCGTCGCCTGGGCTGTCAGGCCCTGGTCATGGGCGATGTGGTGATTGACGTGCCGCCAGAAAGCCAGGTGCACCGTCAGGTCATCCGCAAATCGGCCACGGCCCGCGCCATCATCATGGATCCCGCAACCCGGCTTTACTACGTCGAGGTGCAAGAACCCGACATGCACGAACCATCGGGCGATTTTCAGCGGCTATGCGATGCGCTGCGCGACCAATGGCAGATTGAGGGGCTGACAGCCAATCTGGGGCTGATGCGGCGCTTGCAGAAGGTGTTGCGCAAAGGGCAGTGGAAGATCACCGTTGCGATTCACCGCAGCCATCAGGGCCGGACCAAGGTTGTGGAAATCTGGCCGGGCTTTTTCGACGGGAAGCTTTACGGGCTGGCCATTGACCTTGGCTCCACCACGATTGCGGCCCACCTGTGCGATCTTTCCACTGGCCGGGTACTGGCCTCCTCTGGCCTCATGAACCCGCAGATCCGCTTTGGCGAAGATTTGATGAGCCGGGTAAGTTACGTGATGATGAACCCCGGCGGCGATGTTGAGATGACCGGGGCGGTGCGCACCGCCCGCAACGGTCTGGCCCAATCCATCGCGACCGAAGCCGCAGTTGACCCCGGGCTGATTGTCGAGGCGGTATTTGTCTGCAACCCGGTCATGCATCATCTGCTTTTGGGTATTGATCCGGTAGAGCTTGGCCAGGCCCCCTTCGCGCTGGCCACATCGGAAAGCATCAGCCTGCCGGCAAGTGAGCTGGAATTATTCGCGGTGCATGACAATGCCCAGGTTTATATCTTGCCCTGTATCGCAGGCCATGTGGGGGCGGATTGCGCCGCCGTTGCCCTTTCGGAAGAACCCAACAAATCCAAAGACATGGTGCTGATCGTTGATGTCGGCACCAATGCCGAGATCTTGCTTGGCAATGAAGACCGGGTGCTTGCCTGCTCCTCCCCCACAGGTCCGGCTTTTGAAGGCGCGCAGATCAGCTCTGGTCAGCGCGCGGCCCCCGGCGCCATTGAACGGGTGGAGATTGACCCCGTCACCAAAGAACCGCGCTTTCGCGTCATCGGATCTGATATCTGGTCGGATGAAGACGGCTTTGACGCGGCCACGGCGCAGACCGGTATCACCGGCATCTGCGGATCGGGAATTATCGAGGTGGTCGCAGAAATGCGCATGGCCGGTTTGCTTGATGCAGGCGGCCTGATTGGTTCGGCCGAACAGACCGGCACCGCGCGCATGGTCGCAGACGGGCGCACCCATGGCTATGTGCTTTATGATGGCACTGCCAACGGCGGCCCTTTGATCAGCGTCACCCAAGGCGATATCCGCGCCATCCAGCTTGCGAAGGCCGCACTCTATGCTGGCGCGCAGCTCTTGATGGATGAAATCGGGATTGAGAAAGTTGACCGGGTGGTCCTTGCCGGGGCTTTCGGCGCCCATATCAGCCCCAAACATGCCGTCGTCCTCGGCATGATCCCCGACTGCCCGCTTGATAAGATCACCTCGGCCGGAAACGCCGCAGGCACGGGCGCGCGCATAGCACTTTGCAACAGCGAAGCACGCGCGGCGATTGAGGCAGAGGTCAAACGCATCCACAAGGTCGAAACGGCGATTGAACCGCGCTTTCAGGAACATTTCGTGGCTGCCAGCGCCATTCCGCATGCCACCGCCAGCTTCCCCGAACTAAGCAAAGTTCTTACCCTGCCGGACGTCAGCTTCAACACTTCAGGCTCAGCCAGTGGTGAAGGTGGCAGACGGCGGCGCCGCGGATAGGCCCCGGCTTTCAGGCACCGGCGTTCAGCCCCCGGTTTTCACCCCCCGGCGTTCACGCCTCGGCTTTCTCGGCCAGGGTCAACCATTCTTCCTCGGCGGCGGCCAGCGCCGCCTGCCGTTCCGCCAAGGCTTCGGAAAACCTGCGGAACTTGTCAGGGG
>JBATTI010000554.1:0-18971 GCA_049670445.1 Albidovulum sp.
GATCATGCCCAATTCCACCCACACGCCTTTGCCAACAAAGCGCAAAAGACCTCACCCCGCCATCCGTGCCCTTGGGCATATCGGGTTTTTCGCGGTTTTCCTCGGCGCGGCGGCCTGGACCGCCACAGCCCTTTTCGTGCATTTTTCCACCCCGGCGCTGGTGCTGGCCGAAGCCCTTCTGGCACTGGCCGCCCTTGGCGTGCTTTTGCTCCGCTACCGCTACCGCTCGCGCCGGGCGGGCTGGGCCGGCCTTGCCGCCGCAGCCCTTGTCGTCGGCGCCTGGTATCAGACCATCCGGCCCTCCGATCAGCGGATCTGGGCCTTTGATGTGGCGCGCGGCGTCACCGCCGATGTGTCGGGCGATAACGTCACCCTGCACAACATCCGCAGTTTTCGCTGGAAAGACGAAAGCACCGCGGATGTGGCCTGGGTAAGCCAGACCTATGATCTGCGCGACCTGACCTCGGTTGATATGCTGACATCGGTCTGGGATGATCCTGACATTGCCCATCTTTTGGTCAGCTTCGGTTTTGCGGCGGATCGACATGTGGTCTTTTCGGTCGAAATTCGCCGCGAACAGGGCGAGGAATTCAACGTCCTTGGTGGCTTTTTCCGTCAGTTTGAAATGGTGCTGATTGCGGCGGATGAACCCGATATCATCAAGCTGCGCACCAATTACCGCAAAGAAGATGTGCATCTTTACCCGATCAGGCTTGATCAGGCGCGTATGCAAAAAATGTTCATGGCCTATGTGGATCTTGGCAACGACCTTGCAGCCAGACCGGCCTTCTACAACACGATCTTCGCCAATTGCTCTACCGCCGTCTACCGTTTGGCGAAGGTGATCATACCCGATATGCCGCTGGACATACGCCTGATCAAAACCGGCCGCCTCTACCAATACCTTGCCGAACTGGGGGGGCTTCAGGGCGACATCAGCATGGCACAGCGGTTTAAGGCCAGCGCCGTCACCCAAATCGCACAAGCAAGCCCGGATGACCAAAGCTTCTCAACCGCAATCCGCGCAGGTGAAATATCCTTACCAAAACCTTAACTCAAAAAGCAGAATTGTTTTTTATCAATGGGTTGCGAAAATTTTCACTGTGAAATCCGCTGAAATTCGGGGGGTTTTCACGGCCCCCCACCAAACAGACTCGCCCAATCCGCGCCGCGTGGTTACAAGGGATCGAAATCAAGCGGAGGATATCATGCAAACCATCGTCAAACTCGACCCGACCACCGGTATTGACCCCGACACCAACGATCTTGCTGGCTGGGTGAAAACCGAAGGCAATCCCCGGATGAAAACCTGGGCGCTGCATACCTCGTCCGACGGAAACATGCTGTGCGGCATCTGGGAATGCACCAAAGGCAGCTATCACGCGACCTATACGGCCTACGAATATGTCGTCCTGATCGAAGGCCGCATCACCATCACCCCGGATGGCGGCACCCCGGTGACGGTGAAGGCGGGCGATGCTTTCGTGGTCGAGGCGGATTTCAAGGGGACGTGGAAGATCGAAGAAGACGTGCGCAAACATTTCGACTTCCGGCTGAAGTAACCCTCAGTTTCCGGGTAAGGCATCGTCAGGGCGCAGATCCCAGCTTAACCAAACAAGGTTGCCGATCTTGCGCGCCTGATTGATGACCTGTGCCACCTCATCAGCCGCCACCACCCGGTTTGTGGTCGTGAATTCCCAATCAAGCTGCATCGTTCCCTCCTTCTTCGCCTGGCCTTTGAACGACATCTCAAAAGCCGGGTTGGACAAACGCTCAGCCTCGGGCGGTTTGAAGGCGATCGGCGCGCCCCGAACCTCGATGTGATGCCGATAGATGCGCGGCGCGCCCACCAAAAGCGGTGTCTGGCGGGGGCCGATCTGAACCTTGGGAAAGTTGCGCCCATAATTGTCAGCGGCAAAGACGAAATCAGACCGAAGCTCCGCCTCAAGCGCGTCGGGGGGAATACGGTAGAACTCTTGGATGGTCACCAGGTTTTCCTCCAGATCATCGCTCATCTGGGATGGGCTGACCTGCTCGATACCGGGGTAGCGATCCGCATAATACTCCAGATAGTCTTGCGAAATATCAACCTGCGGCTTGGTCGCCCATTTGTAGCGCTGGGAATTCGCCAATTCGCCGCCGAATTCCGTCTTGACCCACAAGAAGACGCCAAAGAGGTTGAAGCTGAAGCTTTCATGCACAAAGACCTTGCGCGGCGAACCACCCCCCGGCGCCATTCTTTCCAGCGTGCTTTGGCTGGCCCCCGCCAAAGGCAAGGCGTAGCCGTAGTCAGGCATGGCGGCCGCAGCCAGGCTTCCGCCTTCGTAAGATCCGGTCGGGTCCATCCAATGGGCCTTACCGTCAACATCAGCCCGCAAGATCATGTGATCGAAAGCGCCCATGCTGGGAACCAGCCCTGCCAACCCGTAGCCTTGATCAAGATCGGCCAAGGCTACCACCGACGAAATTCCAAGCCGGGACAAGATGACCCGCAACAAAAGGGCTTTGTCCTTACAATCCCCAAATCCTTGCGCGATAACCGTCGCTGGCGATCGGGCGAAATAGCCACCTGCCCCGACTTCCAGCCCGACATAGCGAATTTCGCGCTGCACCAACCGCAGCGCCGCTATGGCATGGGCTGCAGCATCGGCCCCTTCGTGCCTGATCGCCTCAACCTTCGCATCCCATTCCGGCGTCAAATCGTAATCCTTGGCGTAATAGGGCGTCAGCGCCGCCGACAGGGGCCCCCAATCCGCCCAGGCGCTGATCCTGACGACGGCGTCGGGATTATCCTCTGCCGGTGTCATCTCTTCACCGCGCGTCGGTACATGCCCCACACGCCGCCATTCAAGCCTTTGACCCGCCGCCTCGGGCGATTGCGAATACTCGACCCTTTCGGGCAATGCCGCCGCATTCAGCGGCCAGCCCTCGGGCCAATGCGCCACATAGCGTGCAAGACCAACCGGCACCGAAAATTCCAGCCAATTCGTGCCGGCACGGGTCGCCCCCGCAACAATGGGTTCGCGCGCGGTCAAGAAGCTCATATCAACGATATCACCGACACGTAGATCGGGAATTTGCAGATGTACCGTCAAGGTGCCATCTATGATGCCCGCCTCAAGCTGGGATTCGCGGCGCAAAACATCAGCCTCAAGGCTTTCGCGGTAATCTACGGTCATACCATTGCGAATGACGCGAAGCCCGGTCAGGGTCAGCGTTTCATAGGCCGGATCGAAATCACGCGATATGGTCGCAACGCTTTCCAGCCCGGCGCGGTCGATCACCTGACTGACAACGCGCGAATAGGCCAGCCGGACCTCGCCGTCCCACGCGACCTGGTCATCCGACAGCAAGTAAAATTCACCATCCCGTGCCGCCGCAAGCAATGCTGGGTCAACCTCTGGCAGCGCCAACAGCTCTACCCAGCCCGGCGCATCGCCGCGTTGAAAATCACCTGCCCAGACGGGCAGTGCAATCAGCACGAAAACAAGTCTAATGAGCCACATCATGTCAATCCGGGTCAGAACGCAGGGGCACCACAAGGCGATCCGCAAAGATTACGCAAAACAGTGCACCAAACGCAAAAGCAAACCAAAACAATGGCGTTATTATGATCTTGCCCGCACATTCACAGTAAAGTTCGAAATAAGTTTTTTTCGCACCCGCCACCAAGGATTGCCGGGCCGGGCGCGTCTCACCTATCGTGATGCGTATGGAAACCCCGGATGAGGCCTTGGCGAATGCCGCCGCAACAGGAGACCGCGAGGCTTTCGCGGCGCTCCTCTCGCGCCATTATGACCGGATTTTCGGGCTGTCCTTCCGGCTGACCGGTGCCCGAAGTGAGGCGGAAGATCTGGCGCAAGATATCTGCCTGTCCCTGCCCGCCAAACTGGGCAGCTACCGGGCCGAGGCGCGCTTTACAACCTGGCTTTACCGGGTCACCGTTAACGCCGCCCATGACCGCCGCCGCCGCATCGCCACGCACCGGCGCGCCGCCGACGGCTGGGGCGGTTGGGAAATCGGGCGGCAGGCCGACATGGCGCAAGCCGCCGAGGCGCAAGACTGGCTGACCACCGCCATGGCCCGCCTTTCGCCAGAGCTGCGCGATACCGTGGCCCTGACCTTGGGCGAAGACCTGAGCCAGGCCGAGGCCGCCAAGGTTCTGGGCCTGTCGGAAGGCACCGTGGCCTGGCGCATGTCCGAGGTCAAAAAACGCCTGCGCGAATTCGCGCGGGCCGAGGGGATGTTATGAGCGACGATTTTGAAACCCTGCGCGCCGCGCTGAAATCGGCGCCCCCTGCCCCCGAACCGGGCGCAAAGGCCGAAGCCATGCGGCTGGCGATGGAAAATTTCGACCGCCACCAAGAAACCGCGAAAGCACCGCGTCCCATGTCAGACCGCCCGCAACGGGCGGGTATTTTGACAGGAGTTGCCAGAATGTTTTCGAAACTCACCACACGCGGCGCATTGACTGCCACCGCCTCTGTCGCCGCTATCAGCCTCGGCGTGATGCTTTGGCCGAACCTTCAGCCGCAGCGCCTGCCCGCGCAGCCCGCCGCCCCGTCGATTGCTGAAAACGCCTCGGTTGCGGGCGGCTTGCCGGACCAATTGTTACGGACGGAAACAGAAGCCGCCGCCCAACAAGCGCCGATTGTGTCCGAAGAGGCGCCCATGGCGGAACCTGTCATGGAAGCCCCTGTTTCCGCTGCAAAATCAGCGCCATTGGCGAAGCGCGAGCGGGACGGCGGCATCACGCTTCAGGGATACGGCGATGCGGCGGCCCAAGCCGCTCCGGGCCGCGATGCCCAAGCCATAGCCGGCACGACCTTCTACAACGATAGCAGCGCAGAATTCGGCCTGGGCGGAGCTGCTGAGCCGGTCTTCACAACGGGCACAGACCTTGCACCCATGGCCGAAACCGTGATGCTTCCGCGCTTGCCGGAACCCGATACCGAGGCCTATTCAAACGATGCGCCCAACCCGCTGAAAATCGCAGCCGAGGAACCCGTTTCTACCTTCTCTATCGACGTGGACACGGCGTCATATGCCGTCATCCGCTCCTCGCTTGCCGGCGGTCAGTTGCCGCCGTCTGACGCCGTGCGCATCGAGGAAATGGTGAATTACTTCCCCTATTCCTACGCGGCCCCCGATGCGGGTGCGGCGCCATTTCATACCTCGGTCAGCCTGTTCCAGACGCCTTGGAACGCCGATACCCAATTGTTGCGCATCGGTATCCAGGGCGCGCTTCCCGCACTGGATGACCGCCCGCCGCTGAACCTTGTGTTCCTGATCGACACCTCGGGTTCCATGGACGCGCCCGACAAACTGCCGCTCCTGAAGCAATCCTTCCGGCTGATGCTGAACCAGCTGCGCCCCGAAGACCAGGTGGCGATTGTAACCTATGCGGGCTCTGCCGGGCTGGTGCTGGCACCCACGGCGGCCAAGGACAAAGCCGCGATACTGGGCGCGCTTGAGCGGCTGGATGCGGGTGGCGCGACGGCCGGTGCGGCGGGGTTGGAGCTGGCCTATCAAACGGCGGAACAGATGGCCGGTGACGACCGGATAAGCCGTATCCTTCTGGCCACCGACGGCGATTTCAACGTCGGCGTCTCTGACCCCGAAGGGCTGGAGGCCTATGTCGCCAAGAAGCGCGACAGCGGCAGCTATCTGTCGGTGCTTGGCTTTGGGCGCGGCAATCTTGATGATGCGACCATGCAGACCCTTGCCCAGAACGGCAACGGCCAGGCGTCCTATATCGACACGCTGTCAGAGGCGCAAAAGGTTCTGGTCGATCAGCTTTCGGGCGCGCTTTTCCCCATCGCCAATGATGTGAAGATCCAGGTGGAGTTCAACCCCGCCGCCGTCGCCGAATACCGGCTTATCGGCTATGAAACCCGCGCGTTGGCACGCGAGGATTTCAACAATGACCGCGTCGATGCGGGTGAAATAGGCGCAGGCCATCAGGTCACGGCACTTTATGAGGTGACCCCGGTCGGCAGCCCGGCGCGGCTTTCCGACCCGTTGCGCTACGTGGCGGCCGATCTGCCAGGCGACGCCTCGGAACTTGGGTTCTTGAAGCTGCGCTACAAGGCGCCGGGGGCCGATACCTCAACCCTCACCGATGTCGCGATTCCGGTGCCACCCGCCGAGGCCGATCTTGATGCCCGTTTCGCAGCCGCCATCGCCGGTATGGGCCAATTGCTTCGCGACCCTAAATATCTGGGCGAATGGGGCTGGGACGATGCCATCGCTTTGGCCAATGATGCCAAGGGGGACGACCCTTTCGGTTACCGCGCCGAAGCCGTCCAGCTTATGCGGCTTGCACAAAGCCTGAGCCGCTAATACCACCCGACGGCGGATATCGGCATTGCGCCTGCCAGCCTTGCAACGCAAGATTGGCAGGCGCAAATCAGGGGGCGTCTTATGAAAGTCGTTGTTATGGGGGCGGGGGTCATTGGCGTGACAACCGCCTATTACTTGGCAAAAAACGGTGCCGAAGTCATTGTTCTTGATCGCCAGAACGGGCCGGGGCTGGAGACGAGCTATGCCAATGCCGGTGAATTGTCATATGGCATGACCTCGCCCTGGGCGGCGCCGGGCATACCTCTGAAGGCGCTTAAATGGCTGTTCATGAAGCGGCGGCCTTTGTTCATCTGGCCGCTCATTAGCCCCACAATGTGGAAATGGGGCCTGCAGATGCTGCAAAACTGCAATGAGGAAAGCTATGCGACCAACAAAGGCCGCATGGTCCGCATCTCCAACTACAGCCGCGACTGTATGCCTGACCTGATTGCTGAAACCGGCATCGAATATGATGGCCGCGAACAAGGCACATTGCAGCTTTTCCGCACCCAAAAGCAGCTGAAAGGGTCGAAGGCAGATCAAGACATTCTTGCCCAGTACGATAGCCCCTATGAGCTTTTGGACCGCGATGGCTGCATCGGCGTCGAACCGGCACTTGCGGCTGTTTCAAAGAAATTCGTGGGCGGGTTGCGCCTGACCGCCGACCGCACCGGGGATTGTCGTTTGTTCACGATGGCGCTGGCCGAAAAGGCGGCCGAGATGGGGGTTCAGTTTCAATACGGTCAGTCGATACGTGGTATCGCGTTTGAGAACGGCAAAGTGGCCGGGATCGACACAGAAATGGCCGGCCGGATCACCGGTGACGCCTATATTTGCGCGCTGGGAAGCTTTGCGCCAATGGTCTTGCGGCCTGTCGGGATCAAATTGCCGGTTTATCCGGTCAAAGGCTATTCGGTGACTTTGCCGGTGACCGATGATGCCATGGCACCGCAATCCACGATCATGGATGAGACCCATAAAGTCGCCATCACCCGGCTTGGTGACCGCATCCGTGTGGCGGGCACGGCAGAAATTGCGGGCTATAGCGGCAGGCTTGGGCCGCATGCGACCGACACCGTGCGCTATGTGATCGAGGATCTTTTCCCCAAGGGCGGTGACATCAGCAAATCCGAAGGCTGGACCGGCCTCAGGCCAATGACCCCTGACGGAACGCCGGTCATGGGGGCGACGCAATACAGCAACCTGTTCCTCAATACCGGGCACGGAACCCTGGGTTGGACCATGGCCTGCGGATCGGGGCGCGCGGTGGCTGATCTTGTGTGCGGCAAGACGCCCGATATTTCTTTTGATGGTCTGACGGCGGCACGCTACGAAAAACAGCCCTGACCCATTAGAAAGGGCGCACGGGGGGGGAAATACCGTGCGCCCAAAGCTCATTGCCGTTTCGCCAGCTTAGACGGCAGTTTCAACCGCCTTTGCCTCCAGCGTGTTGGCCGCAAAGGGTGCAGCCTTCGCAATCTCGATCCGGCGGGGTTTCAGCGCTTCGGGAACCTCGCGCACAAGGTCGATATGCAGCATCCCATCGGCATGAGAGGCCGCGGTGACCCGGACATGGTCGGCCAGCGCAAAGCGCCGTTCAAAAGCACGGGTGGCGATGCCGCGGTGCAGATAGGTTTTCGCGCCGTCTTCGGCGGCCTTGCGTGCGGTGATCAGCAACGCGCCTTCCTTGACCTCGACATTCAGTTCATCTTCGGAAAATCCGGCAACCGCGATAGAGATGCGGTAGGCATTCTCATCGGTTTTTTCGATGTTATAGGGTGGGTAGCTTGGCTGGACCGTATCGGCCGAAAGGGCCCGGTCCATCAGATCGGCAACCCGGTCAAAGCCGACGGTTGCGCGGTAAAGTGGTGCAAAATCAAAAGATCGCATAGGTCATCCTCCATTGAGCGATGTCAAGAAACCTTCCCGAACGGGACAGGCGGTTGATCAGCAAGGCCCGAAACCGGCACCCTGCTTTCCCTCAGATGTGCAGCACCAACCGTGATTTCAAGAGGCTCAGGGCCGCAGAAATTTGGCGTTGGGTTGTTTGGAGGCAACAGCAGCCGTCGCACTGATCTGTGGCAATGCGCTTACCCCGGGGACGATTTTGCGAAACCGGTCCTGGCTCAGATCAAAAGCCGCGCGCAAATCTGCCAGGGGCTGTGCCATGCGCACCCCAAGCGATACCTGCTGCCCGGCAAGTTCCGCCTTGGCCGATACCACCGAGACAATCCGGGGCACCCCATCCATGACCCGAAAAATCGGCGCCCCGGAAGAACCAAAATCAACCGAACAGGAAAATACCGTCATGCCGGGCTGTGGGCCAAGCACGCTGCAGGATTTTTGCAGCGATGGCGCCTCTGCCCGGTTATGCGCATATGAAACGACCTCTACCGTTTCACCCATCTTCACGTCGCTGCCGATCGCGAAAGGCTTGATCGAGGCGATCATGATTGGCTGGTCAAGTTCCAGCAACGCCAGATCATAGGCGACCCCTTCAATATGGTCGGGGCCAAGATACTGATAGGACGGATGCGCCAGCACCCGTTTGACGCCACGGTAAGCAACCGCCCTGCCATTGCGCCACCCGGCCAGAAACTTGAAATCATTGGCAGCAAAGGGGGTTTTTCGCCCTGAATCGAACAGGCAATGCGCCGCCGTCAGCACGATATCGGGCGCAATCATGGCGCCTGTGCAAAAGGCCCGTCCGGCGATATCAATCCGCCCCACGGCTTCCCAGCCACGGGTATCATTTGCCGTTTGCAAGGATTCCAGACCGGAATCCTGCGCGCCAGCCAAACCGGGCAGGACGCCAAGAAGAAAAATCGCCAAAATTCGCCGCATGCAGCACTCCATACCCCAAGGCACAGATAGCGGCGGCTTGGGGCAATAGTATGGCCTAAAAGGGACCCGACCTTAAGTCGATGCAAGTGCGGCCGGGCGCGGCCCGCCGGTCGCCCAATCAAGCAGCTCGACCGTGTGAACCACCGGCGTTCCGGTGGCCCCGCCGATCTGCATCATGCAGCCGATATTGCCCGCCGCGATGACATCGGGCTGCGTCGCCTCCAACGTGGACACCTTGCGGCGCTTCAGCTCGGCCGAAATCTCGGGTTGTAAAAGGTTGTAAGTGCCCGCCGATCCACAACAAAGATGGCTGTCGGCAGGTTCAACCACCGTGAACCCCACCGATCTGAGCAGATCTTTCGGCGCGGTCTTGATCTGTTGGCCATGCTGAAGCGAACAGGCCGCGTGATAGGCGACCCTCAAAGGTTCGGGTGCCGTGCCCACCGGTGCCAGCCGCACCAGCAACTCGGTAATATCACAGGCAAGTGCGGCGATCCGCGCGGCATCTTCGGCCAGATCGGCGCTGCGAAACATATGGCCATAGTCCTTGACGGTGGTGCCGCAGCCCGAGGTATTGATGACAATCGCGTCAAGCCCGCCTGATGTCTGCTCGGCCATCCAGGCGCGGATATTGGCCGCCGCTGCCGCATGGCTTTCATCTATGCGGCCCATATGATGGGTCAAGGCCCCGCAGCAGCCCGCACCTTTGGCCACCACAACTTCGCAGCCAAGCCGGGTCAGCAACCGGATCGTCGCATCATTGATATCGGTGTTCAGCGCCTTTTGCGCGCAGCCCGTCATCAAAGCGACGCGCATCCTGGGCACGCCATGCGCGGCAAAAACCTGCGCATCGTCATTGCAGCTGACCGGCGGAATATGTCTGGGCGCCATCGCCACCATCGCTCGCAGCCGCGCATCGGGCAAAAACCGCGTGAAGGGGCGCGCCATTTTCGCCCCCAAAAGGGCGAGCCGGAACCGCGTCGGATGGGGAATAACCTTGGCCAGTGTCCAGCGCAAAAGCCGGTCCGTCAGGGGCCGCTTGTAGGTTGCTTCAATATGGGCGCGGGCATGATCGACCAGATGCATGTAATGCACGCCCGAGGGGCAGGTGGTCATACAGGCCAGACAAGACAGGCAGCGGTCAATATGTTTGACGGTCTTTTCATCCGCGTCACGCCCGCTTTCCAGCATGTCCTTGATCAGATAGATCCGGCCCCGCGGGCTATCAAGTTCGTCCCCCAAGACCTGATAGGTCGGACAGGTCGCCGTGCAAAACCCGCAATGCACGCAAGTCCGCAAAATCTCATTCGCCCGGGCTGTGCCGGGGTCTTTCAACTGCGCTTCGGTGAACGTCGTCTGCATCAGCCCATCAACCCCGGATTAAATATGCCGCGCGGATCGAACCGCGCCCTGATCCCGGCCGAGATCGCCGCAAGCGGTGCCGGTTCGGGCTGAAATGTTGCGATCCGGGCGCGGGTTTTTGCGGATGCACGGATCAATGTCGCATGGCCGCCAAATTCAACGGCCCGGATATCGGCCCCCTCGGGGGTCAACAGCCAGATCAATCCGCCGCCCCAATCATAAACCGCCTCAACCGGCCATTTCTGGCTGATCGCTTCGACCAGACCAGGCGCAAGTGACGCCCGGCACGACAGTCGCCAGACATCGCCCGGTTTGCCCTCAAACGCGGCCACATCGCGCAAACCGCGCCAGATCGCCCGGCTTTTTGCCATATCTGTTTCAACATGCAGTGCATTCTTTTGGCCAAGCAATGCTTGCAACTGACCGCTGCGATAAGCGACGGATTGCGCAAAACCCTCGATCCGGATCAGCGTGCCTTGCTTTGAAACATGGGCCACCCCGGTTACATCGAAGGGCGAGGTCAACGCCCGCGTCATGGCCTCTTGCGCTTGGGCGGCACTCAGCCCATCCAGCACCAGCGTCGCCTCGGCCTCGGGCACAGGCAGCACTTTCAGCGCCACTTCGGTCAGCACCCCAAGCGTGCCCCAGCTTCCGGCCATCAGCTTGACCAGATCATAGCCGGTGACATTCTTCATCACCCGCCCGCCGTTCTTGACCAAGGCACCGGTGCCATCCACGAACCGCAGCCCCAAAAGTGCGTCACGACAAGCCCCCGCCTGCACCCGCCGGGGCCCAGAGATATTGCCCGCGACCATCCCCCCCACGGTAGGCACGCCTTTGGTGCCCAACAGCCCACGCCAATCGGCAGGCTCAAAAGCCAGCCTTTGGCCATCGGCGGCCAAGACCGCTTCGACTTCGGCCAAGGGCGTGCCCGCCTTGACAACCAAAGTCAGCGCGCCGGGTTCGTAAAGGCTGATGCCGGACAGTCCTGACACGTCCAGATCTTCGGCACCCGCCGCCAGACCCATGCCCCGCGTTCCGCCGCCGCGGATGCGAAACGGCCCGCGCCCGGACGCGATAACCTCTGCCAGTTCCTCTTCGCTTGATACTTTCACTTTGCCTCTTTCACCTTGGTGCCAGCCAGCCTTTTCAAGCCCGCCGCCGCCCGGCGCTTACCGCCAAGGGAAACACCTTTGCCGGGTTCAGCAGCCATTTGGGATCAAACACATCCTTGACGCGCATCTGCGCCTCTAGGTCTTCGGGCGCATATTGAACCACCATCAGATCGCGTTTCTCGATCCCCACCCCATGTTCACCGGTCAGGCAGCCGCCCACCTCGACACAAAGCTTCAAGATCTTGGCGCCGAATTCTTCGCATTTCTCCAAATCACCCGGCTTATTGGCATCATATAAAATCAACGGATGCATATTGCCGTCGCCGGCGTGAAAGACATTGGCAACGCCAAGGCCGCATTCCACGCTCATCTCGCCAATCCGGCGCAAGACCTTGGGCAGCGATGACACCGGGATCGTGCCATCAAGGCACATGTAATCATTGATCTGGCCCATGGCGCCAAAGGCAGATTTGCGCCCCAGCCAGATCTTGCGGGCTTCCTCCTCGGACCGGCTTTCGCGAAACTCTACCGGGTTGTGGCGCATGGCGATGTCGCGGATCAGGCCAAGCTGTTCGTCGATCTCGGGCGGGCTGCCCTCTACCTCGACGATCAGCAGGGCTTCGCAATCCGGGTATCCCGCATGGGCGAAATCTTCGCACGCCCGGATGCAGGGCCGGTCCATGAATTCAATCGCAACCGGCAAAACCCCGGCGCGGATGACATCGGACACGCAAGCCCCCGCCACCTCGCTTTGATCAAAGCCAATCAACACCGGGCGCGCGCCTTCAGGCTTGGGCAAGATCCGCAATGTCGCCTCTGTCACCACGCCCAACTGGCCTTCGGATCCGCAGACCACCCCCAACAGATCAAGCCCGCCCGCATCCATATGCGCACCGCCGATTTCGGTGACAGTGCCGTCCATCAGCACCAGCGTCACGCCCAGAAGGTTATTGGTCGTCACCCCGTATTTGAGGCAATGCGCCCCACCGGAATTCATCGCGATATTGCCGCCAATGGCGCAAGCAAGCTGGCTTGACGGGTCGGGCGCATAAAAGAACCCCGCGCCTTCGACAGCACCGGTGACCGACAGATTGGTTCGCCCGGCTTCGACCCGGATGAAGCGGTCGGGATAATTGGTTTCCAGCACCCGGTTCATCCGCGCCAGGCCCAGGATCACCGCATCCTCAGTCGGCATCGCCCCCCCGGCAAGCGAGGTGCCCGACCCGCGCGCCACCACCGGCACACCCCGGCTATGCAGGAATTTCAGCGCCGCCGATACCTCTTCGGTGGTGCGGGGCAAAATCGCGGCCAGCGGCTTGCAGCGATAGGCGGAAAGCGCGTCACATTCATAAGCGCGGGTTTCCATCGGATCGCTGATCACCGCATCATCGGGCAATATGGCGCGCAGCCCTGATATGATCTCATCGCGGTTCGCAAGCACCAGTGCGCTTGGTATCGGCATATCCATGCGAAACCCTCCATTGGTAAGAAAATATAACCACTTTTCATTGTTGGCAAGAACCATCTGGCAATGCAAGATGCCGCCATGACATTCCCACCCGATTTTCTGGGCCTCGGCCTTACCGATGCGCTTGCCCTTTCCTTCTTGCTGCTGGGGTGGCTTGGGCTTGGCTATCTTATTGAAAACCCACCGAAGGGCCAGCCATCAGTCAGCCATCTGATGATACGCTACCGGCGCGAATGGATGGTGGAATTCGTCACCCGCGATCCGCGGATATTTGACGCCTCGATCATCGACAGCCTGCGCCAGGGAACCAGCTTTTTCGCCTCGGCCTGCATGATCGCCATCGGCGGCGGAGTGGCCTTGATGGGCAAGACCGGCCAGTTCGAGGGGCTTGCCGGCGATCTGGCAAGTTTCAATGGCCCCACGCAGGTCTTGCAGGCGAAAATTCTGGTCATCATCTTGTTCCTGACCAATGCGGTGCTGAAATTTGTCTGGTCACACCGCTTGTTCGGCTATTGTGCCATCCTGATGGCCGCCGTCCCCAATAACCCCGACGATCCAAGCGCGCAGGCACGGGCCGCACAGGCGGCAGAGATCAACATTTTTGCCGCGCGCAGCTTCAACCGGGGCCTTCGGTCGGTTTACTTCGCGCTTGGCGCGCTTGGCTGGCTGTTTGGCCCCGAAGCCCTTCTTGTCACGACATCGACAACTTTATTCGTGACATGGCGCCGCGAATTTGCATCAAACTCGCGTCAGGTACTTTTCGCGGGCCACAAGGGCACAGACTGACCGGACCGCCCTAAACCCCAGCGCCGCCCCGGGGCCGCCTGCGCCCCTCAAGCGCCCAGGCCAGCAACATAAAGCCCGCCGCAAGCCCAAGCATGACCCAATCGGGCAAAAGCGGCACCAATCGCAAATCGATGGTCCGGTAAGCGTCGCGTGGCGTGATCCCGATCCAGCCACGCCCGGCCGCCGCACGGCCCACGCGCACCTCACGCAGATCGGGTAATCCATCCTCTAGCCGCACAAAGCCGCCATTCGTCGGGGTCACCGCCGGGGCCAGAAGATCTTCTGTTGCAATCGCATCTTCAAATTCCCGGGGGGCTGCCGGACCAAGGGCAAAGACCCGTTCCAGATCACCGTCCTTCAAGCGGTAAAGCCCCATCGCAGGCGCTTGCCACGGGGCTTGATAGAGGCCGGGTTTCACCTCGGTCAGGGGCAGCACGACATCACTGCCATCTGGTGTTGCAATCACCACCTCGCGCGCACCCTCGCCCAATGTGCGGCGCGTCACGACCATCTCATTGCCCTTGGCGCTGGCACTAAGCGCTTCTTCTTCCAGATCCGGCTCTTTCATCATCCAATGCGCCAGACGGCGCAGCAATTCTTGCTGCGGGCCGCCGCCTTCAAAGCCGCGCCCCCAAAGCCATGCCTGATCCGAGGTCAAAAGCGCAACCCGCCCCTCGCCTTCGCGGTTCAGGATCAAAAGCGGGCGTTTGTCCGGGCCTTCCATAACCACCTGACCTTGCGGGCGATCAACCTCAACCATGCGCAGCCAACGGCCCCATGGGGGGGCGTCTTTTGCGGTCTGCGCCGTGGTCGCGCGGGCCAGATCTTCCAAACCTTCGGTCACCGGGTGACGTTCGCCAACCGCAGAGATCTTGGGCACGAAGCCACCATCAATCACCCGGGTTGACGGACGCCCCGGAAGAATATCGGCAAGCCCGGAAAAATAGAGGCTTTGCGCCGATGCGTAATCAGGCCCAGCGGCCACCAAGACCGCCCCGCCGCCAAGCACATAGTCGCGCACATTATCAAGATATTCGCCCGGCAAGATGCCGCGCTGCGGATATCGATCAAAGATGATCAGATCGAACTCGGTAATCTTTTCGACGAAAAGCTCGCGCGTTGGAAAGGCGATCAACGACAGCTCATTCACCGGAACACCGTCTTCCTTGTCAGGTGGGCGCAAAATGGTGAAATGCACCAGATCTACCGAGCTGTCGGATTTCAAAAGATTGCGCCAGGTGCGTTCGCCTGCATAAGGTTCGCCCGAGATCAGCAAAACCCGCAAACGGTCACGCACCCCGTTTATCTGCACAACCGCAACATTGTTGCGGTCCGTCAACTCGGCCGCATCGGCTTCCAGGGTGAACTGCACAACGTTCTGGCCGGCATGATCAAGCTTCAGCGGCAATTCCATGTCCTGACCGACCGGAATGCTGTAGGTCTGCGCCGCCCCGCCATCAATGGCGATGGTCAGCTTCACTTCGCCACCAGCCTTGGCCGCCGGTACCGCACCTTGTTCGTCGATCCTGAGCCCGATTGTGGTTTCTTCGCCGATGATCCCGAAACTTGGCGCTTTGGTAATATGCAAGCGACGATCCCAATCGGCGCGGTAGCCGGTCAAAAGCACATTCAACGGCGCGGGCAGATCAAGGGCCACGCCTGCGTCATGCACCTGCCCGTCACTGATGACAATCGCGCCTGCCACCCGGTTGTTCGGCTCTGCCGCCAGCGCCTTGGCCAAAGCCTCCATCACCAAGGTGCCGCTGTCTTCGGCCCCGTCCCCCACCACGATCTTGCGCAGTTCAGTATTGGGACGAAGGCCCACCTCTGCCTCAATCCGCGCGACGGCGGCGGCGGTGCGATCCGGCCTATCACCGATCCCTTGGCTGGCACTCTCATCGATGATCAAAAGCACAATATCCGACAAAGCCGCGCGTTCATCCGACCGCAGCGCAGGGCCGGACACCGCCAACAAAAGCAGCACTGCCGCAACCGCGCGCGCCCAGGTGCCTTTCAGGCGAAGGTAGCCGGAAAGGACCACAAACCCCAGCGCCAGTGCTGCCAGAACCGCAACAAAGGCCCAAGGCACCAATGGCGCAAAAACCAGCTGCCCCGTCAGTGGAAGGTTCATTGCCCCAACCTTTCAAGCAGTGCGGGCACATGAACCTGATCGGATTTGTAGTTGCCGGTCAGCACATACATGATCAGGTTGACACCAAAGCGATATGCCAATTCGCGCTGACGCTCGCCGCCCATGCCGCGCCCGACCGGGAACATCGGATTGCCGCTTTTTTCAATGGCCCAGGCCGCGGCCCAGTCATTGCCACCAAAAACCACCGGCGTCACGCCATCATTAAGGTTACGAAACGGCATGCCTTCGGCCAGTTCCGCGCCCGGCGGGGCCGCCTCGACCCAGATCGTCTGGCCCGCGTAACGGCCCGGAAAGTCTTGCAAAAGATAAAAGCTGCGGGTCAGGACATGGTCGGCAGGGACCGGTTCCAACGGCGGGATGTCCAAGGCGGCGGCCAGTTGCTGCAAACGCTGGCCTTCGGGCGTTATCTGCGTGCCACCCGAAAGATCCGCATCGCGGGTATCAAACAAGATCATCCCACCGGTCTGCAAAAACCGGTTCAGCTTGACATAGGCGGCGGGCGAGGGTGTTGGTTGATCCGCCGTCACCGGCCAGTAGAGAAAGGCAAACACCGACAGCTCGTCGGTTTCAAGGTTAACCCCCACCGGATCACTGGGTTCAACAGAGGTGCGCGCGAACATGACCTGCGAAAGACCCGCAAGGCCCGCCGCCGCCACCGCATCTGTGCGCGCATCCCCGGTCAGGATATGCGCAAGCACCATGCCGCCCGCCGCCTCAACCAGCTTTTGATCAACCTCCCCCCCCTGCGCGTGCCCCGGCGACGGGGCCAAAGGCAAGGCGCAAGCCAAAAGCAAGACCATCGCCGCGCGCGACATCTGCCCGGACGCACGCCGCCCGGCAAGACGCCCAGACACCAGCAGCGTCGCGAATATATCCATCAAGCACAGCCCAAGTGCCGACGCCAACAGCCAGCCCTTCAACGGCAACTCTGGCACCTGATCAAGCCCCTCGACCGTCACCCCCGATGGCCAGGGCGCCGCATCCAGGCTGCGTTTTGCCCCGATCACACCTAATGCCAGCCGCTGATCGCCCGAGGCATATAGCCCCGGCGGCATATCGGCGGCGACTTTGCCCTCGCCAAGCCGCTCACCGGCAACACCCGCCAAGGCATCGGCAGGCGTCAGGGCCCCATAGGCATCCATCACCTGTTCGGCCACCCAGGTTGTCCCCAGCAGATCATCGGGATTGGCGCGGTTGGGATTGCTGGAAATCGCCATCCGGTCCAGCATTTCAACGAAAAGACCCGACAGCGGCAGGCCCGACCATTCCGCACTGGCGGTGACATGAAACAACACCACCTGCCCCTTGCCCAAACCGGCACGGGTCACCAAGGGCGTGCCGTCGGTCAGGGCGGCAATCGTATGACCGGCAAGCTCCGGTCCCGGCTCTGCCAGAACCTGCGCGTTGATTTTCACATCCTCAGGGATCTGCAGCCCATGAAAGGGCGAGCCTTCGGGGAAAGGAGCGATTTCGCGCGCCTCGCCCCAACTCATCGTGCCACCGACACTTCGCCCACCGGGGCGCAGCCGCACCGGCAACAACGGGTCGGCCACACCGTCAAACCCGATCGTCGCGGCCAGTCGCGGCCCGGCAAAACGCAACAAAAGCCCGCCATCATCGACCCATTCGGCCAGGGCTTTGGCCTCATCAGGCGAAAGCCGCCCGACATCGGCCAAGATCACCACCTGAGGGGCTGCGGGCAATAGCTCGGTCAGATTGCCCTCGATCACATCGGTACTTGGCCGAAGCGCCTCGCGCAGATAATGGCCCGGCGACAAAAGCTGAAGCCCTTCGCGCGCCCCGCCCCCCTCAATCAACGCAACTTTGCGCCGCTTGAGCACATCGCCCGCCAAGGCGACCGCGCCTGCCGAGTTTTGATCCGCGATCATCAGCCGTGTCAGACGGTTGCGCAGCTCTGGCGGCAAATCAAAGACCACTTCGCCCGTAGCCTCGCCCTCTGCCAAGGTCACGGTTTCGCGGGCGATTTCGCGCTCCACCCCCGCCGGATCAAGGCCGATGGCCAAAACCGTCGGGTTCAGGGCGACATCGTGATGGGGGCGCAAGATGGTGCTGACGACTTTGCCGTCTTTGATTTCCGCCGGGCGCAGCCCCAAGAGATTGGGCGCGCCTGCATAGACAGTGACCGGCCCATGCACGCCAAGGGCTTGCAAAAGCGCCTCTCGCCCCGGGCGCGCCAAACCATCGGTGACCCAGAGCGTCTCAAAATCCTCCTCCGGCAACGATGATACCAGATCGGCCATCAGCTGCGCCTCGGGCTCCCAAGCGGCGGGTTCAAGTGCTGCAAGCCGGGCCGCAAGATCGGCGCCATCGGTGAACTGCACCTGTGCTGCGCCCGTCGCCGTCAGGGTCACCAAGGCCACCCGGCGGCCATCGCGGCGGGCCTCTTGCAGCGCCAATGAAAGCCGGGCACGTTTTTTCGCCCAATCGCCCGCATCGGCCCAGCTGGCATCGGCCAAGATCAACACAGGGCCCACGCCGGGTGCGCGGGCATCGGGGTTCAGCACCGGGCCGGCGAAGCCCAAAATCACCAAAGCCAAAGCCAAGATCCGCAACATCAGCAACCAAGGAGGTGTGCGCGCAGCGGCGGTTTATGTATCGTCAAGCCCGAGCAACAAAACCACGCCGGGAAAGCGCCGCAAAACTGCCGCTGGCGGCACGACACGCAGCAATATCCATATCACCGGCAAGGCCAAAAGCGCCCACAAAAGCCAAGGTGTCGAAAAGCCCAATGCGGCGAATAACCCGGTCACGGTTGTTGTCCAATCGCGTGATAAAGCCACAAAAGCAGCGTGGCGGCGGGCATATTGGTGTGATGCACCGTCCAGTGCCAGCCGGTTTGCCGGGCCAGCGCGGCCAGACGTTCTTGCCGCTCGGCCAGACG
>JBATTI010000555.1:0-1862 GCA_049670445.1 Albidovulum sp.
GAGCTGGCTGTGTTATCAGTGATCCGTCTTAGAGAAGGTAATTCTGAAAAATTCCCAGATAGCTGGAAGATTCACGAGGTTGGCCTGAACGATGTGTCCGTCGTCAGATAAAATGGGGCATCAGAGCGGCTTGAGTATTGGAGGCTCTGGCTCGTTTGTGTGACTGATTATGCCGCCTGTTTTTGATGTTGCAAGCGGCGTTGGCGGATTGTCAGTTTCTTGATCTTCTCCCTTTCTCTCAAGATGGCTTTATCGCGCCCAAAGTAGACGTCGGCGGGTGTGACGTTGTTCAGGCTCTCGTGGTAGCGCTGGTTGTTGTAATGGTCGATGAAGGCCTCGATCTGGCGTTCAAGATCGCCTGGCAGGTAGTAATTTTCCAGCAGAACCCGGTTCTTCATCGTCTGATGCCATCGTTCGATCTTTCCCTGGGTTTGCGGGTGGAATGGCGCACCGCGGACATGCGCCATTTTCTGACCTTCCAGCCATTCAGCCAAATCGCCAGAGATGTAACAGGATCCATTATCACTGAGCAGGCGCGGCTTGTGGCGCACAACGGCCTTGTCGCAACCCGATGCCTGAAGCGCCAGTTCAATGGTGTCTGTCACGTCCTCGGCCCGCATGTTCGTGCAGAGCTTCCAGGCGATGATGTAGCGGCTGTAATCGTCCAGGATTGTGCTGAGGTAATACCAGCCCCATCCGATGATCTTGAAGTAGGTGAAGTCGGTCTGCCACATCTCATTGATGGCCGTGGTTTTGTCTTTGAACTCGTCCGCAGCCTTGACCACCACATAGGCAGGTGCGGTGATTAAATCGGCAGCTTTGAGGATACGATAAGCCGATGATTCAGAGACAAAATATCGCTTTTCATCTGTGTATTTGACCGCCAGCTCCCGGGTCGTCAGTGACTCGTGTTCCAGCGCAAACTCAATCAGGTCGTCGCGCCGGTCTTGGGGGATACGGTTCCAGACCGCCTTTGGCCGTGGAGACCGATCATCCAGCGCATCGAACCCACCGTCGAGGTAAAGATCATACCATCTGTAAAAGGTGGTACGTGGGATGCCCAACATATCGAGGGTCTGCTTGGTGGGCAGGTGCGATCCTTCGACCGTGCGAATGATCTCAAGCTTCTCGGTCGCAGGGTATCTCATGCCTCGTCCTCCCCAGCCCCTGTCATGCTTTTTTTGAGCAAGCGGTTCTCCAGGGTCAGATCGGCGACGCATTCCTTCAAAGCCAAGGCCTCCGAGCGAAGGTCCTTCACTTCCGGTGAAGTCGCCTGACGCGCAGTGTCACCCGACAGCCGGCGCTTACCTGCTTCCAGGAACTCCTTCGACCAGCTGTAATACAGGCTTTCGGCGATACCTTCGCGGCGGCACAGTGCCGAGATGCTTTCCTCGCCCCGCAAACCCGCCAAAACGATGCGGATTTTTTCCTCCGCCGAATAGGTCTGACGGGTCTTGCGGCGGATGTTCTTGACCAGCTTGTCAGCTGCGTTCTTCGACGTTCCGGATGTCTTGTTCATCTTCACTCCATGAAAGGTATGATGAACCAGAAATCCTCCTTTGTTCAAATCCCTAAATCTGACCCACGGGCGCTGACGTCAGACACAGGCTGCATTGAAATTCTTGAGAAAAACCCTGAAGCGACATGGTCGTGCCGAGGCGATCGTCACAGATAAACTGCGTTCCTACGGCTCGGCCCTCCGCGACCTCGGGATAGCGGATCGTCAGTAAACAGGCCGGTGGGCGAACAATCGCGCGGAGAATTCACATTTGCAATTCCGACGACGAGAGCGGGCGATGCTCCGCTTCCGGCGCATGCGAGCCTTGCAGAAATTCGTCGCCGTCCACGCCTCGGTCTGCAAC
>JBATTI010000556.1:0-4594 GCA_049670445.1 Albidovulum sp.
GAATGGGTGATGCGCTGGTTGCCGAAAGGTACGCATGACTGGGCAAAATTCATCACCCCGGATGAATTGTTTGCCCTGATCACCAAGGCGGGTCTTGATCCGGTGGACCGCAAGGGATTTGTGTTCAACCCGGTCAGCTGGGTTTGGTCAATCTCGGACCGGGATCTGTCGGTCAATTATGTCACGACAAGTATCCGCCGCTAAATCTCAGTCCTTGCCCAGCCGCAACCGAAGTTCGCGCAGCACCGGCAACATGGCGCGAATTTTATCGACCCCGATTGCTGTGACCACCTCGCCGATCACCGGCGCGATGGTTGCAAGGGCCGCATCACGCGCCGCACGGCCAGAGGGGCTGATCGAGATGAATTTGCGCCGCGCGTCGTCCCAATCGGGGCGGATATGCACGTGGCCTGCCCATTCAAGCTTGGACAAAGTGTTGGTCATTGCCCCGCGGGTGACGTGAAAAGCATCTGCCAGCTGCGCGGGCGTGCGTTCTTCGTTCAGGTGGCCAAGGTGGTTCAGAACCGAAAAATGGCTAAGCTCCATCCCCTTGGGCAAGGCCCGCGAAATACGGTTGCGCGCCAGCTGGTCGGTGGTGAACACTTCTGAAAACAGCGCAACAGACAAGGCTTCGGTCGGATCACTCATCAGGCCCCTCATAGCTGCGGTCATGGGTGAGTGAGGGGACGCGGGCGCGGGCGCTTGCCACCTGATCAAGGTCAAGATCAACCAGTGTGACGCCAACATCACTGCCGCCATCGGCCAAGACCTCTCCCCAGGGGCTGATCGCAAGGGAATGGCCGTGGGTGCGCCGGGCGCGGCCTTGATGGGCGGCATGGGTGCCGCATTGCGCGGGCGCAAGTACGAAGGCGCCGTTTTCGATCGCACGTGCGCGCAACAGGCTTTCCCAATGCGCAGCACCAGTTGTGTCATTGAAGGCGGCAGGGATGGTCAGCACGCCGGCCCCGGCCTGCGCCAGACGCCGGTAAAGCTGCGCAAAGCGCAGATCGTAGCAGATGGTCATGCCGATGCGGGCAAAGGGCGTGTCGGCCACAACCGCGCGGTCGCCGGGGCGGTAGCCCGCCGATTCGTGATAACTTTCGGTTTTCGATACCGTCACATCGAACATATGGATCTTGTCGTAGCGCGCGGCAATTGCCCCGTCAGGCGCGATCAAGAAAGACCGGTTGGCGAAGCGCCCATCGGCACCCGTCGTCAAAAGCCCAAGCGAGCCGATCAACAGCCAAACCCCGGCCTCTGCCGCCTCGGCCCGAAGGGCGGCCAGAGTTCTATCGTCTTCTTCGTGCTGCAAGACCGCGTTTTGGTGGGCGCGGTCTGATGACAGGCAGTTGGTGACCTCTGGCGTCAGCACAAATTTCGCGCCGCCCCCGGCCGCCTTGCGCACAAGGTCTTGCGTGACCGGCAGGTTCTTCGCCGGATCGTCGCCGACCGAAAGTTGCACAAGGCCGATTTTCATCGCTTATCCCGCCAGCATTGCATCAAGCTTGCGCGCATGATCAAGATCGTGAAGCTCATCCGATCCGCCCACATGTTTGCCGCCGATGAAAATCTGCGGCACCGTACGCCGCCCCCCGGCGCGGACCGTCATCTTTTGCCGCAACCCGCTGTCGCGTGATACGTCGGTTTCTTCAAAGCTCACACCCTTCTTGGCCAGCAGCCGCTTGGCCGCCACACAATAGGGGCAAAAGGGGGTCGTGTATATTTCGACGCGTTGCATAGTCAGTTTATCCTTATAGTCGCGGTGACTATAGGGATTTAGGCGTCCTTCGCAACGCGTGCCAGTGCGATCACGGAAACCTGTGCTGCCCCTGCGGCAAGGCAGGCATCGGCGGCCACGGCAAAGGTTGCCCCCGAGGTCATCACATCATCCACCAAAAGCACATGCCGCCCTTCGACAAGCCCTTTGCGGTGCGGATGGACGCGGATGCATTCGGCAAGATTGGCAAAGCGCTGATCGCGGTTAAGACCCTCTTGCGACGGGGTGTTTCTGGCGCGCACCAAAAGATCGGGGCAATGGCCATGCCCGCTTATCTTGGCTGTGGCGCGCGACAGAAGGGCCGATTGATTGTAGCGGCGGCGCAAAAGCCGGGACCAGTGCAGCGGGATCGGTGCCAGCAGCATTCCCGGCTCTGATATCTGCAGGGCCGCGCGGGCCAGCCACTGACCCATCGGGCGCACCAGATCAAGCCGGTCCCCATGTTTGAGCGACAGCACCATCTTGCGGGCCACATCATTATAGGTAAAGACCGCCCGCCCGCGCGCCCAAGGCCGCGCGATGGTCAGACAATCGTCGCAAAATTCGGGGCGGCCTTCATCTTCGCCGGGCAGCGGGGTGCCGCATTTGTCGCAGGTCAGCCCGACGATGAAGGGGGTTTGTGGCCAACATGCCCCGCAAAGGCCAAAGTCGCTTGCAACCGGCCCGTTACAGCCGATGCAGGCGGGCGGAAATATCGCAGTCAGTGCGCTTTGCAATCCTTTGGTCACCGCGTAAGTTCCAAACATTATGACACCACAGCCTTCCTTGACCGACCGCGCGGCCCTGACCCGCAACCGCGCCCGTGCACGGCATGGGGAACCGGCGTTGTTCCTGCACGAACTTGCCGCCGCTGAGATCAAGGAAAGACTGAACGAGGTTAACAGAAGGTTTACGGCACCCGCTATCGTCACCGCTTTTCCCGAGATTTGGGGAAATCTTGTTCAAGATGCGCGGGTGATAGCGGATGATGACACCTTGCCGCTTGCGCCCGGCGCCCATGATCTGATCATTCACGCGATGGCGCTGCATTGGGCCAATGACCCCGTGGGACAGCTGATCCAGTCGATACGGGCGTTAAAGCCTGACGGGCTGTTATTGGCGGTTTTGCCGGGCGGGCGCAGTTTGCAGCAGTTGCGGGCCAGCTTGGCGGAAGCGGAAAGCCGGCTTGTTGGTGGCTTGTCGCCGCGGGTCTTGCCGATGGGCGAGATCCGCGATCTTGGCGGGTTATTGCAGCGCGCCGGTTTCGCCTTGCCGGTGGCCGATTCGTTTTGCATTGACGCGAGTTACCGCGATCTTTTCCATCTGGTCGCCGATCTGCGGGCCATGGGCGAAGGCAATGCGCTGACTGCGCGCAACCGTCACATACCACCGCGCGCGCTGTTCGCAGAGGCCGCGCGGACCATGGCCGAAAACTTTCCGGCCGGGAACGGGCGCGTGGCCACCACTTATGAGCTGATATTCCTGACCGGCTGGTCCCCCGACCCCAGCCAGCAAAAGCCACTGAAACCCGGATCCGCCCAGGCCCGGCTGGCCGATGCGTTAAAGCCCAAAGCCTAGCGCAGATGCGCCCCGCCCCCACCCGCCAACCGATAGGATCCTAGCAGGATGATGACATGACCCAGACCCGCGATTTGCCCAATGCCCCGGCGGACCACCCCAATCAGGCGGTGGGGCGCATCGGCGTGCTTTTTGCCAACCTCGGCACGCCCGATGGCTATGACTACTGGTCGATGCGGCGCTACTTGTCCGAATTCCTTTCTGACAAACGGGTCATCGATTATCCGGCCTGGAAATGGCAACCGCTTTTGCAGCTGATCATCTTGTCAAAACGCCCGTTCAGTTCGGGGCGCAACTACAAATCAATCTGGAATCACGCGGCGAATGAAAGCCCGCTGATGACCTTCACCCGCGCGCAGGTGGACAAGCTGCGCCGCGCGTCGCAAGCGCGCTATGGCGACGGCGTTATGGTTGAATTCTGCATGCGGTACGGCAACCCATCAACGGCAAGCGTTGTGCGGCGGATGGTGGCGGAAGGCTGCGAAAAGATCTTGTTCTTTCCGCTTTATCCGCATTACGCCGGGGCCACCTCGGCCACTGCGAATGATGCGTTCTTTCAAGCGCTTATGAAGGAAAAACGCCAACCCGCCGCCCGCACAGCGCCCGAATATTTCGACACACCGCTTTATATCGAGGCGCTGGCCCAATCGGTTGCGCGCAGCTATGCAAACCTTGATCATCGCCCCGATGTTTTGGTCGCATCCTACCACGGCATGCCCAAACGCTATTTGATGCAAGGCGACCCCTACCATTGCCATTGCCAAAAAACCTCGCGGTTGCTGCGCGAACGGCTGGGGTGGGGTAAGGATGCGATCGACACGACCTTTCAGTCGGTCTTTGGGCCCGAAGAATGGCTAAAGCCCTATACGGTCGAACATGTCGCCGCCTTGGCGCGTGCGGGCAAGAAGCGGATCGCGGTGATCTCGCCTGCGTTTTCGGCCGATTGCATTGAAACGCTGGAAGAGATTCAGGGTGAAATACGCGAGGCATTCGAACATGCCGGAGGTGAGAGTTTCACCTATATTCCGTGCCTGAATGACGATGAAGCTCATATCAAGGCGCTTATGGCGGTGGTCGATCAGAATCTGGCAGGCTGGGTTTGACGGGCTGGGTTTGATAAGCACTTCGCGCAGAGAAAAAAGGCGATGGCATTGCCATCGCCTTTTCGTAACCAATGCTTTGATCGATTAGCTGCTTGCAGCAGCTGCAACGAGAAGCAGAACCAGCAGCGGAACGATGATACCACCAGCCGAAGAGGAA
>JBATTI010000557.1:0-9339 GCA_049670445.1 Albidovulum sp.
GTGATTGTGGCGCGGATTGCCGGCATGCCGGTCTGGCCATTCATAAGCTGTCATATCCTGCCCTTGATCGGGGCGGTGTTGATGGCGGTTTTGGTAAGCGTTGTGGCCGCAAGATTCACCGGGCTTCTGGTATTGGCGGTGGCGGTGCCTTTGGGCATGGCCGCTTACGGTGCTTTTGCGGTGGCTTTCATGCGCGACCGGTTTGGATTGTTGGCAAGATATGCACGAGGGCAAGGATGAAATCGCTGCGGATTTTGATGTTCACAACCTTTTATCCGCCCTATTCCTTTGGCGGCGATGCGATTGGTGTGCAGCGCATGGCGCGGGCATTGGCGGCGCGCGGGCATCTTGTGACGGTGGTGCATGATGAGGACAGCTATCTGATCCTTGGCGGCAAGCCGCAGCCCGAGGGCGCGGCCGACGGCGTCACCCGCATCGGCCTGCGGGCGAAAAGCGGCTTTGTGTCGAACCTTTTGACCCAGCAAACCGGAAAACCCACCGTTCATGCGGCGCGTATCCGCCAGATCATCGACGAAGGCGGCTTCGACATCATCTGGTATAACAACACCTCTTTGGTTGGCGGGCCGGGGCTTTTGGCGCTGGGTCAGGGCTTCAAGATCTATGAGGCGCATGAACATTGGCTGGTTTGTCCGACGCATGTCTTGTGGCGCCATGGGCGCGAGCTTTGCGACAAGCGTGAATGCCTGAAATGCGTGGCCAGTTACCGCCGCCCGCCGCAGCTTTGGCGCTATACCGGGCTGTTGGACCGGATGCTGGATAGGGCCGATCTGATCATTGCCAAAAGCGAATTCAGCCGCGCCAAGCACCGCGAATTCGGGCTTCGGCAAGAGATGGAGGTTTTGCCTTATTTCCTGCCGGATATGGATGCAAATGCGGTGGCCCCATACATGGGCCACCCGCGCCCCTATTTCCTTTTCGTCGGGCGGTTGGAAAAGATCAAAGGCCTGCAAGATGTGTTTCCGGCCATGGATAAATACCCCGATGCGGATCTGCTTATTCTTGGTGATGGCGATTACGCGGATGATCTGAAGGCGCTGGCTGCAAGCAATCCGCGCATTCAGTTTTTGGGGCGCAAGTCACCGGATGAGCTGAACGCCTATTACCGCGGGGCACAGGCGCTGATCGTGCCATCGGTTTGCTATGAAACCTTCGGGATCATCCTGATCGAAAGCTTCCGGCTTGGCACGCCGGTGATTGCCCGCAGGCTTGGGCCCTTCCCCGAGATTGTCGAAACCTCGGGCGGGGGGCTGTTGTTTGAAACCGAAGCCGATCTGATCGGCGCGATGCGGGCCATGCAAGGTGATGCCGCCGGGCGCGCCGATATGGCCGCCAAGGCGCGCGCATCGTTTGAGAATATCTGGCACGAAGATCGGGTGATGGCGGCTTATGGTGCCACATTCGCGCGCGCGGCACGGCGCGGCGGGCATGACGCATTGGCCAAAGCACTTGAGGCGGGCGCCTTTGAAAATGGCGCGGCTGCTGGTTGATTGCTGCGGCAGGATGATTGCTGCGGCAGGCTGATTGCTGCGGCAGGCTGATTGGCGGGCCAAGGCCTTGCCGCCCCTTTATGGCGCGGTCGCTCCGATCCGGTGGGCATTGGCCATGACCGGCAAGGTGATGGTCGTGGCCGGTATCGCCGGCAGCACCGAGGCATCGACCAGATGCACATGGGCAAGGCCCGAGGGGCGCCCGAAGATGTCGCTGCCGTCGGATGCCGGCGCGCTTTGCATCGGCACCGTTGCCCCGGCGTGAAAGCTTGAACCAACGGCCCCCATGCGCCGCGCGAAGGTCAAAGGGGCAAGGCCCGCCAAGCGCAATCCGCGCGCCATGCCGCGCGCGGCGGCGGCAAAGACCGCGTCGGTCCCGGGGTGGGCATGAATGTTGGCCTTTAGCCGCCCATCACCTGAAAGGCTCAGGGCCACGCGCGCTGAATGATCGGAATGCAAGAAAAGCTGCGACACGATCAGGCGCCGCGCCAAGGCGCGCCAAAGCGGCGCCGAGCCCGGAAGCCGGTGGCCATAGCTTGCGATCAGATCCCGCGCAAAAAACTCATTCCACGTATAGATCTGGCTGTGGACCAGAAAGGGCGAGATGGCGCTGTCGGCAAGCTCCACGAATGCCTGCGGCAAGGTGTGGAACCGGCCTTGATCGGGGCGGCGCGGACTGCGCCATGTGTGAATGCTGGGCAAGAACCCGTGCTGGCTGTCGCGCAGCATCAAATCCTTGCGGGCGGGTTGAGAGGCCAGCAGGATGCGCGCGGTTTCAAGCACGCCTGCGGCGATAAAGGCGCGGGCCCCCGACAGGGTTTGCCCCCCCGCAAGGCGAAGGGTGACGCCGTCTGCGGTTTCGGTAAAGGTGGTGACCACGGCCCCGGGGCGGTAGGAAAACCCCGGATATTGGCGCAATGTGGCGATGGCATCGCCCGCCCGCCAGATCAGGCCCCAGGGGCAGCCGTGCAGGCACATGCCGCAGGCTTTGCAGTGCGGGGCCACGGCTTGGCGCGATTGGCCCGCGGTTATGCCAAGCCCGGCCAGACGGTTCGCGGCGCGTGCCAGCCGGTTCAGCAAAACCCCCGCTTGTGGGCTTGGGTCAAGACCGGTTCGGCCTGCCATTGGCAAGGCCGGGAACAGCGGCTGAAGATCATCTTCGCGCCCGCTTACCGGCATGAATTCGGCAATGGCGCGGTAATGGGGGGCCAGATCGGCCTCGGAAACCGGCCAGCCCGCCATATCGCTTGCGGTATAGGGCAGCAGGGCAGAGCCCCAAAGGTTGGAAAGCCCACCGACCGCGCGCGATGCGCGCAGGGCAAGGGCGGGTGCCGCATCGGCGAAGGTCGCCCCGGCCCTTTCAACCGCAAAGTCTGAACCGAAGCGGCGTACCTGCCCCGCCGGGGTGTCATATTGCGGCGCCTGCCAAGCGGCGCGTTCGGCCTCTTGCCAATGCTCGGGCGGGCGGGCGGCCAATGTGTTTTGGGCATCGGCGCGGCTTGGCTCAAGCATCTTACCGCCGTCAAGCATCACCACCTGCCGTCCGCGCGCCAAAAGCGCCGTTGCGACGGCCACACCGGAGGGCCCAGAGCCGATGACAAGATCGGTCATCCTAGGGCCTGTGCAAAACGTAAAGACCGCCATCGCCCAATGTGCCGGGGAAATAGCTTTCTTCGGTCAGCCTCTGGCTGTCGCGATCCGCGCTCAGGCTTGGCAGGGCCCGAAAGCTGCGGTCGGGGAAAATCACGATCACGGTGACGGGGCCGGGCTGGGCCATGGCGGCGCGGTATTCCTCATCGCTGAAGATCATCGGCCAATCCGCGTTGAAATGCTGCATCAGGAAGTCGTTGTCCGGTGCAATGGTCAACAAACGCGTATCGGGGGTGCGGGTGGCCTTGGCATAGGCGAAGGCGGCGGCAAGGTCTTGTTTGGGCGCTGAATAGTTGCGCAGCGCCATGCCGGCCGAGATCAGCGCCATCGCCACCAAAGCCATGAGAAAAAGCGGCGCGCCCGCGCGCGCGCCGATGACCCGCGCCATGATCATGCAGCAAAGCTGCACCCCCAGCACGATCAGCAAAAGCAGCAAAGGGATGTCGATGAAGAAAAACCGTGGCCAGACGCGCATGCCGACAAGCATAAGAAGGCCCGCAGTCAAAACGATATTGGCCAAGGTGATGGGCGCAAAAAGCGGCGCAGATTTGCGCAAGGCGACGGCCCCAAGGCAGGACAGCGCCACCACCAGCACCCCCACAATCGCCACCAGCGGCCCGGCTTGCCCAACGCCCGAGCGGATCGCCTCATAAGCCGTCCAAAGCGGGTTTTGATATTCTTGCATCACGTCGCCCGCCGAGGTTTCGGCAACCCCCGATACATCGGCCAAAAGGCTGGGCAGGACCGGCAGATAAAGCAAAACGCTTAGCACCCCGCCGACCGCAAAGCCGATAAACGGCAAGGTGACCTCGGCGCGGGTGAGTGTGCCTTGTGCTGCGCGAATGGCAAGGATGGCAAGCCAGGCCAGACCGAGTGTTACAAAGAAAAACGCCGCCGTCAGATGGGTGAAGACAGCCGCCGCCAGCACCGCCCCAAAGCCAAGCCAGGTTTTTTGCTGGCCGGATTTCAGGCCGCGCAAGAAAAGCAACAACCCCAACGTGCAAAAGAACGCAAGGCCGGTATAGCCGCGGGCGTTTTGTGAAAACCAGATGTGATGGTACGACAGCGCCATCAGCAAGGCCGTGGCATGGGCCGGCAAGGCACCGGCTATTTCGCGCGCCAGAACCCACATCGCGGCAATCGAGGCCAGCCCGAAGGCTAGCGCGGGCAGGCGCAGCGCCCAAGGGGCATCGCCAAAGACGGCCATCACCACCTTGGCGATGATATTGTGAAGGTAGTGGTGGTTCTTCGAATAGCTTTGCAGCACATCGCCCCAACCCATGCGCAGATGGGTCTCATAAGTCATGATCTCATCCCACCAGAGTGGGGCGTTCAGCGAGACCAGCCGTAAGCCGAGCGCCAGAAGCAAGATCACGACCAGCCAGAAGGCGTCGGGGATGGGCCTTACCGCCGGCGCATTTCGGGCATCGGTATCATTGTCTTTGCGCGCCAGAAGCGCCGGGGGCACGGGGTCGCTGACCATCAGGCCGCCCCCGCACCGCTCTTTTCGGTGATGACGTCACTGATGATTTCCGACAAACCGCGCCGGGGGCGAAACCCGATGGTGCGCTGCAATTTCGAGACATCGGGCAGGCGGCGGGCCATATCTTCAAATCCAACCGGATAGACGCTTTCGTAAGGCACCAGCTTGATTTCGGATTTGGAGCCGGTGGCGGCGATAACCGCCTCGGCCAGGCCACGGATCGTGACTTCCTGATCATTGGCGATGTTAAAGACCTGACCATGGGCCTTAGGCTCTGCCATGAGGCGGATCAGGGCTTCCACGACGTCATGGACATGGCCGAAACAGCGCGATTGTTCGCCGCTGCCGTGCACCATAAGCGGGCGGCCTTCCAGGGCGGCCTGCACGAAATTCGGCACGACCATGCCGTAGCGCCCGGTCTGGCGCGGGCCGGTGGTGTTGAAAAACCGCAAGATCACAACCGGCAGATCGGATTCGCGGGCATAGGCAAGGGCCAGGAATTCATCAAGCGTCTTGGCGCAGGCATAGGACCAGCGCAGGTTCTTGGTGGCGCCAATGGTCAGGTCATCATCTTCGCTGAAGGGAAATTTGGTGGCCTTGCCGTATACCTCGGAGGTTGAGGCGATGAAGGTCGGGGTCTTGCGCTTGAGCGCGGCGCGCAGCACGTTTTCGGTGCCGTTGATATTGGTCAGAATCGAACGGCTGGGTTCGTCCATGATCAGCTTCACGCCAACCGCGGCGGCCAGATGGAAGATCATGTCCGCACCCGAGGCCAGATCCTGCACCAGATCGTCATCCAGAATGCTGCCTTCGACAAGGCGCAGCGCGTTGGAGCCTTGCAAGCTGGCAAGGTTTTCGCGTCGGCCGGTCGACAGGTCGTCCAGAACCGTGATTTCGTGCCCTTCGGCGACAAGACGTTCCGACAGGTGTGAGCCAATAAATCCGGCTCCGCCGGTAATAAGAATCTTCATGCCGCCTCGCATTAAATAAGTCGTCCCTCAACTTGGCGCGATCTTAGCATGGGTGAAGGTCGAGGCGCACGAGGGCTTGGCAAGATTTTGGGCAAGTATGTGAACAATGCCGCAAGATTTGCTGGATTGGCCTGCCTTCGTGGCCAATGGCGCGCTTGTGGCCCCGGTAACCTGCGATCTGGGCGCAGATGGGTCTTCTTGGAAGCCGATAGTTGGTGTAAGCTAGGCTACAGACCACGACGTTGCGGGCGATTATCCGCATTTTGTGCAACAGTCAGTGGTTATCGTTGAGTTGTGGCGATTGGTAATACAATCCCCCGTATCGTCCGACCGGAAATTGACTCGGGAAGTTTTTTAGGGCTTCAAGGGTTCGGTGGGGCGCAGATGTTCGATTGAGGAATTATTCATAGTGACGGCTTCATTTTCGCTTTATTCAGAGCTTAAAGACAAGATCACAGCGCGCGAAGCGAAAGTGGTAACGGTGGGTCTTGGTTATGTGGGTCTGCCGCTGGCGCTGACGATCAGTGAATGCGGCTTCCCGACAACGGGGCATGACCTGAACGAAAGTCGTGTCGCTGCGATCAACGCAGGCGAGCGGGTGATTTCCTATTTTGCTGAGGATCGGATTGCCACCGCGATTGCGGGGGGCAAGTTCATCGCCTCGGCTGACCCGGTGGTGTTGTCACAAGCGGACGTTGTGTTGATTTGCGTGCCAACGCCGCTGTCGGCAGAGCGCGAGCCCGATCTGACCTATGTCGTGCGCGCCGCCGAATCGGTGGCAGCGCAGTTGCGGCCGGGGCAGTTGATTGTGCTGGAAAGCACCGTCTGGCCCGGGGCAACGGGCGGGGTTGTCAAACCGATCCTTGAGGCGGGCGGCTTGCGGGCGGGCACCGACTTCTTCCTGGGCTTTTCGCCCGAGCGCGAAGATCCGGGCAATGCCAAGTTCGACACCAAATCCATCCCCAAGATTGTCGGCGCCGATGATGCCCATTCGCGCGAATTGCTGGACGGGTTTTATTCCAACATCGTGACCCGCACGGTCCCGGTAAGCTCACTCGCCACGGCCGAAGCGGTGAAGCTTGCCGAAAACAGCTTTCGCACCGTCAACATCGCCCTTGTCAACGAAATGAAAGTGGCGATGGAGGCCATGGGCGTTGACGTGTGGGAGGTGGTGCAGGCCGCCGCAACCAAACCATTTGGGTATATGCCGTTTTATCCGGGCCCCGGTATCGGTGGCGATTGTATCCCGGTGTCGCCCGTCTATCTTTCATGGCGCGCGCGCGATGTGGGGTCATCCACGCCGATCATCGATCTGGCACGCAGCAATAATGAAGACGCGCCCGATCTGCTGGCGGGGCGGGTGGCGGTTGAGCTGTCCAAACAAGATGGCACCGCCACGCAAGGTGCGCGGGTCTTGATCCTTGGCGTCGCCTATAAAAAGAACATCGAAGATACGCGCGAAAGCCCGGCTTTGGCGATGTTGAACCGGCTTGAAAGCATGGGTGCGGTTTGCGATTATCATGACCCCTATTTTCCGGTGATGCCGCTGACAAGGGATCATCCGCATTTGGCCGGGCGCGTTTCTGTTGCGCTGACACCAGAAGCCGTTGGCAGTTATGATGTGGTGGTGATCACAACCGATCACACCGCCGTCGATTACGCATTGGTGGCAAATTCGGCCCGTCTGGTCTTGGATACCCGTAATGTATTTGGTGAAGGCCTGCCCAAGTCCGCACGTGCCCGTTACGTTAAGATTTGAGCGTTAAGAGCCGTGTTGCAAGTGTTCCAAACTGCGAATCGGCGCAAGGGTGGACGTGCGATGCGCAAACCATGTGATCAACTTGCGGTTGCTGATTTGAGGGTTGTTCGCGTTGCATGTGTCGCGGTCTGCAGGAAAAGCCGGTGAAATCGCCCTATTGGTTCCAAATCGTGAATGGGTAGGGGCAATTTGAGTGAAGAGCGTTTTGAGTAGGTGCTGCGGAAGTGTATAATGTCCGTGTGGTGCAAAGTCCCTTTTGAGCTGATATTTTTGGAGTTGTGGTGAGCAATATGAGCGATGACAAGCAAAGCCCCGTTGTAGTTATTGGTGCGGGCCCCGCAGGTCTTACTGCAGCCTATGAGTTGCAAAAGCGAAGCAAGCGCCACCGTCCGGTCGTGCTTGAGGCCTCCGATATGGTTGGCGGTATTTCGCGGACCGAAACCAATAATGGCTATCGCTTCGATATTGGCGGACACCGGTTTTTCACCAAGGTTTCCGAGGTGGAAGAGATGTGGCACGAGGTGTTGACGGATGATTTCATCACCGTTCCGCGCCAAAGCCGGATCTACTACCGCGAGAAGTTTTTCGATTACCCGCTGAAGATTTTCAACGCTTTGGGTAACATCGGCCCTTATGAAAGCGCGCGGATCATGCTGAGCTACTTCAAGTGGCAGGTGCGTCCGTTCCGCAAGGAAGAGAGCTTTGAAGAATGGGTGATCAACCGCTTCGGTGGCCGTCTTTATATGCACTTTTTCCGCAGCTACACGCAAAAGGTCTGGGGTATCAGCCCCAAGGACATTCGTGCGGACTGGGCGGCGCAGCGCATCAAGAACCTGTCGTTGTTCAAGGCGGTGTGGAATGCGATCTCTGGTGCGAATGACACGACCAGCTTGATCGAAGAATTCCAGTATCCGCGCCTTGGACCTGGCATGATGTGGGAACGCTGCCGCGATATCGTGCGCGAACAGGGCGGTGAGGTGCAGATGCGTGCGCCGGTCGTCAAGGTGAACCGCGACGGTATGCGCGTGACCTCGGTCGATGTTGATCGCTGGTCCGATGATGGTTCGGCCCCGGTGCGCGAACGGATTGAGGGCGAGCATTTCGTCAACACCATGGCGCTGCGCGATCTGATTCATTCCTTCGACCCGCCGCCACCGCCGCATGTGATCGAGGCTGCGGACAAGCTGAAATACCGCGACTTCCTGATCGTCACGCTGGTTCTGAACCACGCTGACCCGTTCAGCGACAACTGGATCTACATCCATTCGCCCAACGTCAAGGTTGGCCGTATCCAGAACTTCCGCGCCTGGTCGAAAGAAATGTTGCCGGATCAAAACACCGCCTCGATTGGCATGGAGTATTTTTGCCAAGAAGGTGATGGCTTGTGGAACATGACCGACGAAGAACTGCGCGAGCTTGCTTCGCAGGAGCTTGAGAAGCTTGGGCTTGCCGCGGCGTCGGATGTGATTGGTGCGGCGATCATTCGTCAGCCCAAGGCCTATCCGGTCTATGATGGCGATTACCGCGAAGCGCTGGACGTGCTGGAAGAATGGCTCTTGTCGCTTGATAACTTCCAGACCGTCGGACGTAACGGGTTGCACCGCTACAATAACCAGGACCATTCGATGCTGTCGGCGATGTTGGCGGCGCGCAATATCCTTGGCGAAAAGCACGATGTCTGGACGGTGAATGTTGAACGGTCGTATCACGAGGAATTCGAGGTCAAGCGTGACAGCGAATCCGGTGAAAAAGCCGCTTTGGCGGCCGAGTAAAACGGATGCCTCGGCCTGAACGGGCCGAGGCAAACCGCAGCTTTTTCAGTCGATGTGCCGAAATGGGTGATCTGACCCCTCGGTTTTTGTCCGGCGGGTCCGGACCTTCGGGCGGTTCACAGTGAAAATTTTCGCAAACCTTTGATCCGCAATGATTTTGGTTTTTCCGCTAACCAAAATTTAACTGCTTCGCGGG
>JBATTI010000558.1:0-2013 GCA_049670445.1 Albidovulum sp.
AACCTTCTGGGCGAGGAAGGGCGCGGCTTTGCCTATGCCATGGCGGGCCTTGATGGCGGACGGTTGAACATTGCCGCCTGCGCCTTGGGTGGCGCCCAATGCGCCATGGATAAGACGTTGATATATATGTCGGAACGACAGGCATTCGGCCAACCGCTTGACCAGTTTCAAGCCCTGCAATTCCGGCTTGCAGAGATTGAGGTAAAGCTGCAATCGGCGCGCTCTTTCTTGCATCATGCCGCGGATATGCTTGATGGTGGCGCGGCGGATGCGGCCAAATTTTGCGCCATGGCCAAGCTTTTGGTCACCGACAATGCCTTTGACGCCGCAAACCAATGCCTGCAACTTCACGGGGGCTACGGCTATCTGGCCGATTACGGGATTGAAAAAATCGTCCGGGATCTGCGCGTCCACCAGATCCTTGAAGGCACGAATGAGATCATGCGCGTGATCATCGCGCGCAGCTTGCTGGCAGGGCCAAGCGGATGAGCGATATCGATATACGGCCAGAGCGGCGCATTGGCCGGATCACCCTGAACCGGCCATCGGCCCTTAATGCCCTCAGCGATGATATGTGCCGCGCCATTGACCTTGCCCTTCGGCAGTGGTCCCGCGATGACCAAATTGATCTGATCATGATTGATGCCATCGGTGACAAAGCCTTTTGCGCGGGCGGCGACCTCATGCAGATGTATGAAAGTGGTCGGGCCGGTGACTATGGCTATGGGCGGCGGTTTTGGGCCGAAGAATACCGCATGAACGCCCGCATCGCAGCATATCCCAAGCCCATTGTCGTCTTCATGCAAGGCTTCACACTTGGCGGTGGCGTCGGGCTTGCCTGCCACGCCAGCCACCGCATCACTTGCGAAAGCAGCCAGATCGCCTTGCCGGAATGCGGCGTCGGGCTGGTGCCGGATGTCGGCGGCTCTTACCTTCTGGCGCGCGCGCCGGGGCGGCTTGGCGATTATCTGGGCACGACCGGCGCAAGGATGGGGCCGGGTGATGCAATCATGGCAGGCTTCGCCGATCATTTCATCCCCGGCGCCCTTTGGCCCGCCCTTAAGGCCGGCCTTTTGGCGGGCGATCCAGTCAGCACCATCGCGCGAATGGCCCAAACCCCTGCCCCCGGCCCGCTTGGCCAGAACCGCGCCCTGATCGACCGGTTCTTTGGCGTCGACGGCTTGCCAATGGCCCTGGATGATATGGCCAGAGACGGCTCGGATTTCGCCGCCAGGACCCTTGCCGCCCTCGCCCGCCCCTCGCCTTTGGCCATGGCCGCCACGGATGAGATTCTGCGCCGCTTGCGCCCCCATCCTGATCTGCACGAAGCGCTTTTCCTTGAATACCGTTTCACCTATCGCGCCATGCAGCATGGTGATTTCATCGAAGGCATCCGTGCCGCGATCATCGATAAAGACCGCAATCCGCGCTGGCGCCATGCAAGCATCGCATTGGTATCGGCGGCCGAGGTCGCACAAATGCTGATGCCGCTTGGGGCCGATGAGCTGACATTTGAAAAGGATAAGCCATGAAACTTGGATTTATCGGACTGGGCAATATGGGGGCGCCGATGGCGCTTAACCTTGTGGCTGCGGGGTATGACGTCACCGGCTTCGATCTGGCGGCGGATTGCCCGGATGGCGTGCATACCGCCAGCAGTGCGGCAGAGGCCGCAGATGGCGCCGATGTGATCATCACAATGTTGCCCGGCGGTGCGAGTTTGCGTGCCGTTGCCGCGCAGATCCGTTCCATCACAGCGCCCGGCGCGCTTCATATCGATTGCTCGACTGTGGATGTGGAAAGCGCCCGCGCGGTCGAGGCTTTGGGCCGGGTCACGGGCCTCCAGACTGTCGATGCGCCGGTGTCGGGCGGGATTATGGGCGCCGAGGCCGGCAGCTTGACATTCATGGCCGGCGGGTCGCCCGAAGCCTTCGCCCGCGCCCGGCCGTTCTTTGAGGTCATGGGAAAAGCCGCGGTCCATTGCGGGGCGGCGGGGGCCGGACAGGCCGCCAA
>JBATTI010000559.1:0-5766 GCA_049670445.1 Albidovulum sp.
CGCCTGACGCGCCCGGTTGACTGGCCCGACCTTGCCGGGGCCGCGCTGATCCTGAACGAGGCCGCGCGCACCTTGCCGATGCCCGCCTATGCAAAGCTTGCGCAAGCCGCCCAGCTGACAATGCGCAACGTCACCTCGCTTTTGGCCATGGTGCAAGCCGGGCTTGGGGTAACGCTTTTGCCGTCCTTGGCTTGTGCTGCCTTACCCGAAGGGGTCGTGGCACTTGATATGGCCGACCAGGACGCCTGGCGCGCTGTGGGGCTGGTGCGGCGCGAAGCGATTGCCGAAAGCCCCCTCGCCCGCGCCTTTCGCACCCATCTGCAAACAGAGGCACCGGCGCTTTTGGCCAGCAAGGGCCTTGCACCCTTCACCTGAGGCCGTGACTACTGAACAGCTAGCGCCAATCAAAAAAGCCTTTTGGGGCTTGCGACAAAAGCTCTTGTGCCAGCGACCTGCCTGCATCGGCGGCATCTGCAATGGCACAGCGCGTCTCACCTGTGATCATCTCTGATCCGTCGGGGCGCAAGATCTCGGCGCGCAGCCAAAGCCCTTTGCCCTCATGCAGCGCCAGACCGGCAATCGGGGTTTCGCAAGACCCGTCCAGAGCGGTCAGATAGGCCCGCTCTGCTGCCAGCTGCTCGCCCGTGGCCTGATCGTGGATTGCCGCCAGCATGGCCTCTGCGCGGTCATCCTCAAGGCGGCGCTCTATCCCGATCGCACCTTGCGCCACGGCGGGCAGCATCTTTTCCGGCGCAATCGCCGCTTTCGCCACATCGGCCATCCCAAGACGGTTCAACCCCGCCATCGCCAGAAAGGTCGCCACGGCCACGCCATCATGCAGTTTTTTCATCCGGGTCTGCACATTGCCGCGAAATTCTACCAGCTTCAGATCGGGCCGCCGGTATGCCAGCTGCGCCCGGCGGCGCAGGCTGGAGGATCCGACCACGGCACCTTGGGGCAAATCCAGCAAAGACGCGACACCCAGCGACACAAAGGCATCGCGCACATCTTCACGCGGCAAATAGCAATCGATCAGCAACCCCTCGGGCTGTGCCACCGGCATGTCTTTCATCGAATGCACGGCGATGTCGATGCCGCCCGCCAAAAGCGCCTCTTCGATTTCCTTGGTGAAAAGCCCCTTGCCGCCGATCTCTTTCAAAGGCCGGTCAAGCACCCGGTCGCCGGTGGTCTTGATCACCACGATTTCAAAGGCCGCTTCGGGCAGATCATGCGCCGCCATCAGCCGATCACGGGTCTCATGGGCCTGCGCCAGCGCCAGAGGCGAGCCGCGCGTGCCGATCTTCAGCGGGGAGGTTGGGTCAGGCATCTGCATGCCCCGGGCATAGCCGCGACAGATTGGCCTTGCAATGCCCCGCGCGCGCCGCATGGCTTGACATCGCGTCGCAGCCCGCCATGAAGGGCGTTCAAGGAGTGGCCGATGACCAAAACGATCCTGCGCGCCCTGAAGGGCGAGATTTTGCCGACACCGCCCATCTGGATGATGCGTCAGGCGGGGCGCTACTTGCCGGAATATCGCGCCACACGCGCCAAGGCCGGGGATTTTCTCAAACTGTGCTACAGCCCCGAACTGGCCGCCGAAGTCACCTTGCAGCCGATCCGCCGCTATGGGTTCGACGCGGCGATCCTGTTCGCCGATATATTGCTGCTTCCTCAGGCGCTTGGTGCCGATTTGTGGTTTGTCACCGGTGAGGGCCCGCGGCTTTCCACGGTGACAACCGCTGCCGATCTGGCGCATCTTAAACCCGTCGGCGCAATCCACGAAACCCTTTCACCGATCTATGAGACGGTCAAAATCCTGACCCGCGCCTTGCCCGAAGAAACCACGCTTATCGGCTTTGCGGGGGCGCCCTGGACGGTTGCCACCTATATGATCGCCGGGCGCGGCACGCCGGATCAGGGCCCGGCGCATCTGCTGAAAGATACCGACCGCGCCACGTTCACAGCATTGCTTGATTTGATCACCGAAGGCACGATCGAATACCTGTCGGCGCAGGTCAGCGCGGGGGCCGAAGTCGTCAAGCTGTTCGACAGTTGGGCGGGGTCGCTCAAGGGCGACGATTTCAACGATTTCGCGGTCAAGCCGGTGGCCCGTATCATCAGCGAACTGAAATCCCGCCACCCCGCCCTGCCGATCATCGCCTTCCCGCGCGAGGCCGGCGATGGCTATATCGGGTTCGCCCGCGCGACCGGCGCCGACTGCGTGGCGCTGGATAATTCCGTCTCGGCCGATTGGGCGGCGGCGCATGTGCAAAAAGACGGCTGCGTGCAAGGCAACCTTGCACCCGGCCATATGGTGACCGGGGGGCAGGCCCTGGTCGATGAAACCCGCCGCATCGCCCGTGCTTTTGCCAAGGGGCCGCATATTTTCAATCTGGGCCATGGCATCACCCCCGATGCCGATCCCGACAATGTTCAGCGGATGATCGACACGTTGCGCGGGACGGTTTGAATGAGCGCCCTGCCCTGGGTTCTGGCGACGCTGATCGCATCGGCCGCACAGACCGGGCGCAACGCGGCCCAAGCCAGCCTGACGCGCACCATCGGCACGGTCGGGGCCACGCAAGTGCGGTTCTTGTTCGGCCTGCCGTTTGCGATTTTGTTTCTGGCCCTGGTAAGGCTGGTCAGCGGCGAGGCGATCCCGACCATCACGCCGCGCGCCATCGGCTTTATCACGCTGGGCGCGCTTGCGCAGATCGCCGCGACCGCATTGATGCTGCGCGTCATGCAGTCGCGGTCTTTCGCGATGACCACCGCCTGGATCAATACCGAGCCTGTGATTCTGGCCATTGGCGCGGCCGTCGTGCTGCGCGACCCGCTTAGCCCTGCGGCCCTTCTGGCCATCGCCATTGCAACCCTGGGCGTGGTGGTCATGTCGTTCAAGCCCGGTGCCGCGCTGCATCTGCGCGAGGCAGGCCCTGCGATCAACGGCCTTCTGGCCGCCGGTTTTTTCGGGGCCGCCGCGATTGGCTTTCGGGGCGGTATCATCGCGTTTCCGGATGGCGGATTTGTGATCCGCGCCTCCACCGCGCTGGTGCTGGGCCTGACCATTCAGTCAAGCCTGCTGTTGCTTTGGATGATCGCCTTTGATCGCGCCGCCATCCGGGCATCGCTTGGCGTCTGGCGCACCTCTCTTGGGGCGGGTTTTCTTGGCGCTTTCGCCTCGCAATTCTGGTTCATCGGCTTCGCGCTGACCTCGGCTGCCAATGTGCGCACATGGGCGCTTGTCGAGGTGGTCATGGCGCAAGCGGTATCACGTTTCATCTTCCGCCAACCCGTCAGCGCCCGACAGATGGCCGGCATGGCCTTGATCATATTGGGGGTGGGGCTGCTGCTGAATGCACAGCCCTAGGCAGCGGACGCAGCCGCGTGGAATTGGTCGCCCGCACGCGGCCTTTTACGGCGTTGCCGGGAAGGGCCCGATATAGCCGATATAGGCATTGGCCTCTGCCGGATCGATCAGCTTGTCTCGGTCGGTTTGGCCAAAGGGATGCTGGACGACCGCCATCAGATAGCCGTAGCCACCGGTGTTCGGGTACCAATCAACCGAAGTGGCCTCGGCACCATAAGGCGTTGTGGCGATACGGGTCAGCACCGAGGTGCCGGTGTTCATGGCCCAGATCGCATCGTTTTGGTGCCGGAAGGTGTCTTCGGCGATGATCAGCGTGTTTTGCCCCGGAATATAGGTCACATTATCGGGGTTGGCGATGGCATCGACGTCGCAGCTGTTGCCTGCATAGGGCGCATCTGGCGCGTATTCCATAGGCTTACCGGTCACGATCGCGGTCATCTTGGTGGCCACATAGCCTTCATCCAGCGCCAGTTCATAAACCGCCCCGCAAGAGTTTGCCGCCAGACGCACATCGTTGCGCCCGCCCAGATCGGCGATTGCATCGCCGTCAAGCATGCCTTTGCCAATCTCTGACATTGCCAGATAAAGGCTGTTGCGGTCGGGGTTGTAGACATTGCCTTCCATCTTGCGAAACTCCGTCGTCGCCCCCTTCATCGAGGCCACCCTGCGGGTTTCAAGACGCGACGCCACGGCCGCCATCCCCGGCCTTGTCTTCAGGCATTCGGACCCTACCGCCGTCGATGACAAGAACCCGTCGGGGCAGCGGCCATCGGCATTATATTCCGCCGTCTCGAACAGATCGGAAAACCTTGTGCCCTTGTCGATTGCGGCAAGGATGGTCGCATCATCTGCATGGCCAAGATCGACCCATTCGATATCGGCCGCACCGCCGTTTTGGTCAGAGGTCTGGTTCCAGCGGGCGGCATAAAGCGCGCCTGCGCTCAGATCGCCCGCCTTATCGGCGACAAAGCGGTAAAGGGCGACGTTGGTGCCATCGTCGGACATATAGGCGGTCTTGTTATCTGGCAAAACATTGGCAACCTCAACCGAGAACCGCCCCATGGCGCCATGCCTGACGACCGCAACTTCGCCCGCCTCGCTGACCGTATATTCCACATTGAAACCATAGCGGTAGGGGTTCACACGGGCGCGGATGTCATCCAGCGTCACCCCGGTTTCATCCAGCCCGAAGTAACGCCCCATGGCCCGAACTTCGGGGGCAAGACCGGCCACAGACTGCGCCTCTTCATGGGCGCGCGCATCGGTCGGGTATTCTTCCGACCCAAGATGGGTATTCCACGGCGTCACGCTGCCCGCGCAGGGCAACCAAAGCCCTTCAACCGACGACAGATCAACCGGCTTTGACGCGGTGATCGACAGTCTGCCGGCATCATCCTGATCAACTTCGGACAGGTAAACGGCGGCGGGCAGCTCTTCAAACTGGGTCAGGGAGAAAAGCTTGGCGCCCACCTGCAAAAGCGAGGTGAAATCCGCCAATGAAGAGGCCGCGGCACCGCTTCCCGACACGGTGACGGGATTGCCTGCAATATCGTGCAACCGGGCAAACATCGTATCACCGAACATGTCCCCCGACCGCGCCAGAACATGATAGCCGATGGGCGCGGTGGTGCCGTTCATCGTGATGCTTTGAGATACAACAACCGCGCGTTTGGCAGCGTCATCGGTTGGCACGGCGACGGGCGCAAAGCTTAGATCATCGGCAAAGACCGCCGATGCAGCGCCGGTCAGCGCGGTTGCGGTAAGAAGAAGTCTACGCAGTTTCATCTTGCCCCCGGAGGTTAGGATCCTTTCCCGCAACAGCCTTGCGGTGGCGCTCATCGCTTCGACCCGGCCCATGCGGGCCCAAAACGCCGGAACCTGGCAATCCCGGCGGGCGAAGTGGCCCTTCGTCGCCTCAGACCCATTTTGCCATCGGTGGCAGGCTCATCAAAACCGCATCCGCGTCATGCCCACTTTCCAGCCCGAATTTCGTGCCGCGATCATAGACAAGGTTATATTCGGCATATAACCCGCGATGGATCAGTTGCAGGTCTTTTTCGGCATCGCCCCAGGGGGTGGTGCGCCGCTGTTCGACCAGCGGAACGAAAGACGGAAGAAAGGCGCGGCCGACGGATTGGGTAAAGGCAAGATCCGCCGCCCAATCGCCGGTGTTGAGATCATCAAAGAAAATTCCACCGACGCCGCGCGCCCGGCCCCGGTGCGGGATAAAGAAATATTCATCCGCCCAGGCCTTGAAACGCTCGTAGTAATCGGGGGCATGGGCATCGCAGGCCGCAGCCATGACGGCGTGAAAATGGCTGGTGTCATCGGGATATTCGATGCAAGGGTTCAGATCGGCGCCGCCGCCAAACCACCAGGCATGCGGTGTCCAAAAC
>JBATTI010000560.1:0-2916 GCA_049670445.1 Albidovulum sp.
TGCGCAAAGGCCAGCATGCCGGGATCATCACGCTTGCGGCCAAAAGCGGGGTCGGCGGCGTGGCCACCAGTGGCTGGCGCGGGCGCAGCCATTCGCTTGGTGTGGCCGATGCGGTGACGGTTTTGGCGGCCACGGCGGCCGAGGCCGATGTGCTGGCGACGCTGATTGCCAATGCCGTTGATGTGCCCGGGTCCATGCGCATAGCGCGCAGCCCGGCCAGTAGCCTCGCCCCCGACAGCGATCTTGGTGTGCGTCTGGTGACTGTGGATGTGGCGCCGTTGACGCCGCGCGAGGTGGCACAAGCACTTGACGCGGGCGCGGCGCGCGCGGGCCATTTCGTGGCTGCTGGCCGCGCGATCAGCGTCTTTATCGCCTTGCAAGGGGAAACCCGGATTATCGGCGATGGCATCGCCGCCGCCAGTCTGCAACCAAACCGACAATTGGAGGTCATCTGATGGGCACTGCGAAGATCCGAAAAATCGTTACCTTTGTCGAGGAAACCTTGGTTGAAGCCGGGCAAGATATTGCCCCGCCGACCCGACGTGCGGCTGCAGTTGCGGTGATCGAGAACCCTTTTGCCGGGGTCTATCAGCCCGATCTGGAGGCGTTGATGGTGATCGGCGAAGAGCTGGGCGAATTGCTGGGCAAGAAATGCGTGGCTGCCCTTGGGATCAATCCCTCGATGGCGCAAAGCTACGGCAAGGCCGCGATGGTCGGTGAGAACGGCGAGCTGGAACATGCCGCCGCGATTTTGCACCCGCGTATGGGCAAACCCCTGCGCGCGGCAGTGGAAAAGGGCGCGGCGCTGGTTGCGTCGAACAAGAAGCGCGGCGGGATGGGCCATCCGCTTGACGTGCCGCTTGGACATAAGGATGCGGCCTATGTGCGGTCGCATTTCGATGGGATGGAGGTGCAGATCAACGATGCCCCCCGCGCGAATGAGATATTGGTGGCGATTGCAGTGACCGATAGTGGCAGGCCCTTGCCGCGCGTCGGCGGGCTGACCCATGAGGATGCCGAAGGTAAGGACGGTTTGCGCTGATGGCGATACTGCGCCCCGATAATCTGGTCGATGCGTTGGCGCAGCGGGCGACGGTGCGGGCGGCAGACCCCATGGCGGTTCTGGCGGGCGGCACGGATTTTTTCCCAGGTTTGGGGAACAGGCAGCCACCGGCTCGGGTGCTTGACCTGAGCGGCATCGCAGAGCTGGGAAGGATTGAAAGACAGGCGGATGGTTGGCGGATTGGGGCGGCGGTGACATGGGCGGGGCTGATTGCGACACCATTGCCGGCGGTTTTCGACGGGCTGAAAGAGGCCGCGCGGCAGGTGGGATCGGTGCAGATCCAAAATACCGCGACGCTGGCTGGAAATATCTGCAATGCCTCGCCCGCAGCAGACGGAGTGCCGATGCTTCTGGCGCTTGGCGCGCGGGTTGAGGTTGCCTCGGCCAAAGGGCGGCGGACGCTGGATTTGTGCGATTTCATAACCGGGGTGCGCAAGACCGCTTTGGCGGGGGATGAGATTGTGACAGCTCTGTTGATCCCGGATCATGAGAGCCGCGCGCGCACGGCCTTCGAGAAGCTTGGTAGTCGCGAATATTTGGTGATCTCCATCGCGATGGTCGCGGTGATGCTGATGCCAGAGGCGGGCAGGATCGGCAAGGCGGCGGTAGCGGTGGGGGCGTGTTCGCCGGTGGCATGCCGGTTGCCGGGGCTGGAAACGGCGCTGATCGGGCATGATCTGCGCGCCGATCCGGGCGCTTTGGTGGGCCCAGATCATCTGGCGCAACTGACCCCGGTTTCAGACATTCGCGGTAGTGCAGATTATCGCCGCCAAGCGGTTTTGGTATTGTTGCGCCGGGCGCTGATGAGGGCCGCCGAAGGGATCCGTGATGAATAGGGTTGACTTCACACTTAACGGCCGCCGCGTCTTGTCTGAAGTGGACGGGCCTTTGCGGCTGGCCACGCTTTTGCGCCGGGATATGGGATGCAAGGATGTGAAGATCGGCTGTGATGCAGGCGATTGCGGGGCCTGTACGGTGTTGCTTGATGGCGCGCCGATCTGTGCTTGCATCACCTCGGTCAGCCATGTGGATGGGCGGCAGGTAGAGACATTGGCCGGATTGCGCGACGCCGATCCGTTGTTTGGGGCGCTGGCGCAGTCATTCTTGCGGCAAGGTGCTGCGCAATGCGGGATTTGCACGCCGGGGATGATGGTGTCGGCAATCGCCTTGTTGCGCGAAGATCGCGCGCCGGATGAAGCGGCTGTGAAGGAGGCTTTGGGCGGGGTTTTATGCCGCTGCACCGGATACCGCAAGATCATTGATGCGGTGCGGGGGCTGGACGATCCCGCCACCTTCCCCGGTGGCCGGGTGGGCGATGCGCCGATACGGTTGGACGGCCCCGAAAAGGTCGCCGGGCGCGAGGCGTTTGGCGATGATCTGGCGCCCGATGATGCACTTGTCTTGCGGGTGATCCGGGCGCCGGACCATCATTGCAGCTTCACCATTGGCGATACCGATGGTTATGCGCGCCGATCGGGGCTTGATCTGGTGCTGACAGCGCAAGACGTGCCCGGTCTGAACCGCTTTGGCGTTTTGCCGGGCTTTGTCGATCAGCCGGTTTTTGCTGAAGGTGCGGCACGTTTCAAGGGCGAGGCGGTTGCCGCCGTGGTGGGGCGCGCGGCCTTGGTAGAGGCGCTGGATCTGGCGGATTTTCCGGTGGTCTGGCAGGCCAAGGAGGCCTTGATGACACCCGAAGCCGCCGAAGCCGCCCCCGCGCTTTTGCACGACGCTCGCGCAGGCAATGTCATGTGCCGCGGGATGGTGCAATGCGGCGATACGCAAGCGGCCTTGGCGCGGGCTGATGTGAGGGCGGAAGGGTTCTTTGCGACCGGCTTTGTTGAACATGCCTATAT
>JBATTI010000561.1:0-2120 GCA_049670445.1 Albidovulum sp.
CCTGATCCGGATACTGCGCGCAAGATGGAATCTGTCCGGCAAGCGGCAGAGGCGGCGGTGCGCGCGCTGCCCGGTGTGACTTCGGCATCGGTGGTTTTGACGGCGCATGGACCGGCGCCAAAAGCCCCGCCCCCGCTCAAGTTCGGAGGCCATCCGACGCCACAGGCCGGCCCGCAAAAGGTGGCCGGGGTTGACCGTATTCTTGCAATTGCTTCGGGCAAGGGCGGGGTCGGGAAATCGACCGTGTCGTCCAATCTTGCGGTGGCCTTGGCGCGGCAGGGTCGCCGTGTGGGGCTTTTGGACGCTGATATCTACGGGCCGTCACAGCCGCGGATGATGGGGGTCTCAAAGCGCCCTGCATCACCGGACGGCAAGATCATCATGCCTTTGCATGCGCATGGTGTCACGATGATGTCGATCGGCCTTATGCTCAAGGAAGATGAAGCGGTGGTTTGGCGTGGCCCGATGTTGATGGGCGCCTTGCAGCAGCTCTTGGGGCAGGTGGCATGGGGCGAGTTGGACGTGTTGATCGTTGATCTGCCGCCGGGCACGGGGGATGTGCAACTGACGCTCTGCCAAAAGACCCATATCACCGGGGCGGTCATCGTCTCGACCCCGCAAGATGTGGCGCTTCTGGATGCCCGCCGCGCGATAGACATGTTTGCCAAGCTCAAGACCCCGATCCTCGGGCTGATCGAGAATATGTCTACATATATCTGCCCCGGTTGCGGGCATGAGGCGCATATCTTCGGCCATGGCGGCGTGGCCGCCGAAGCCGCCAAGCTTGGCGCGCCTTTCCTTGGTGAAATCCCCCTGAGCCTTGATGTACGTATGGCGGGCGACAGCGGTGCGCCGATTGCCACCGGCGATGGCCCTATCGCCGAGGCCTATGGCCGCATCGCGAAACGGCTGGTCGAGGGCGGCATGGCCTGAGACGGCACATCCGGGGAAATCACTGCGCCGGTTCGAATTTATGCGTTTCCAGCACGAATTGGGTCACGAATTGCACGATATTCGGATCGCCGGCAAAAAGAGATTGGCTCAGATCCTGGTATTCCTTCATGTTCATCAAGGACATGAGGATCACCGCATCAGCCTCGCCCGACACTGTATAGGCCTGGGTGACCGCGCGTTCCCGGGTCAATAGCGCCTGCCAATCCTTGCGCGCTACATTGCTGTGATCCGCCAATGTGACGGTCACGATGGCGGTGACATTCCGGCCCATCTTTTCACCGTCGGTCAGGACGACCGCGCGCGTTATGACCCCGCTTTTCCACAGCTTGCGCACCCGGCGCAGGCAGCTTGACGGGGCCAGATCGACCCGGTCCGCGAGATCGACATTCCGAATAGAAGCGTCGCGTTGCAGGTCATCCGGTATTTTGCGCTCAGCCCGGCATTGCGCCCGGCCATGGCAACGCTCAACCTGCCGCCCAAGGCCGCAATCATCTGCCTGAGCGCGATTTTTACGGGGCTTTATGGCGCTATCGCGACATTCCCGGTTCTGATCGGGCTGGATCTGACCGCCGCGCAGGTGACCTCGATTTGCGCAATCATGCTGATCACCCATGCCATTCCGGTCGAACAGCCGATTAGGCGCCGGGCCGGGTGTCTGCGGGCGAGTCGGGGCCAGCTTCATGGGGTGGCAGGCGAATCAATCCTGAGAAATCAACGCTGACATGCCGTAAGGGCAAGCGAGGCGCGCGCGGTCTTGCCAGGCTGGCGAAGGCAGCCCGCGCCTTGCCGAAAAAATATCCGGTTTTTTGAACGAAGGGGCGGTGACGCGCCGCCCTCTAGATGTGGTGGTCTTGGGCGTTTTGCGCACAAATCCTGCCGGTCTGGCGTGATTTTGCGTGATTTTGGGGCACTTTTTCCATTAAATCCCAAATATGATCCACTTTTTGGCGAAAATTTTCCTTGCTTCCCGTGAAGTCCCGTGGCATCCCTATCTACAGATGAAAACGGCATCAAATAGGGGCACCAAGACCCCATGAGGCGAAAGCAGGTTTCATACAGGCAGCCGCTTTCATCAGACTGAAGAAGATCCGGACGCGCGAGACGAGCAACATCCCCCCAGGTGGTCAGCGCAACCGGACATACCCCTAAAGGGGCCCAGAAATGGG
>JBATTI010000562.1:0-4639 GCA_049670445.1 Albidovulum sp.
CCACTTCATAGCCCGGTTCTTCAGGCTCGTCATCCACCATCTCGGCCGGGAAGCCATCCGCAAGGATCGACAGGCCGGTGGCATCTTCCAGACGACGGATGATGTCATCCGATTGTGCGCGGTTGCCGTAGCGCTTCTGACCGTCCTTGAAGATGTCGATCATCAAGGGGCTGATTTCCAGCGGGATGTTGTTTTGCTCTGCGATCTTGTGGAACAGGCCGATATCTTTCAGCACCAGATCCATGGTGAAGGAAATATCGCGGCTGCCGTTCAAGATCACCTGACCTTCGGTTTCGGCAACGAAGGAGGTGCCCGAAGAAATCACGATGGCCTCATAGGTCGTGGCCATATCCATGCCCGCGGCCTTCATCGTCACCATGGCTTCGCACAGCGTCAGAAGGTTGGCCGTTGCCAGATAGTTGGTCATGACTTTTAGAACCGAGGCTGAACCGATGTCTCCGGTGTGCAAGACGCGACGGCCAAGGGTGGTCAGCATCGGCAACATACGTTCAAACGTGGGACGGTCGCAGCCCGCAAAGATTGAGATATTGCCGGTGGCAGCCCGGTGGCAACCGCCCGAAACCGGGCATTCGATCGGCGCGGCACCCTTGGCGCGCACCAGCTCTGCGATCCGCTTGACTTCGGTTTCGTCGGTCGTGGACATTTCAGCCCAGATCTTGCCTTCGGAAAGGCCGGCGATGACGCCATCAGCGGCTTCCATCACTTGCGAACAAGCGGCGGGCGACGGCAGGCAGGTGATGACGATATCGCATTTTTCGGCCAGCTCTTTGGGGCTGTCGGCGCGCTTGGCACCACGCTTGACGAAATCCTGAACGAATTCTTCGTTCAGATCACGCACCGTCAGATCAAAGCCGTTGCGCAGGATGGATCCTGCAAGTTTACCGCCGACGTTACCAAGACCGATAAAACCAACCTTCATAGGATCCTCTCCCTTATTTCAGTGATGCATTCATGGGCGGCGGGGCCAGCCCCACCACCCGGTTCTAAGACCCCGATTACTCGGCCGCGACCATTGGCACGACATTGTCCGGGTTGGAAAACACATATTCGATATCCGAAAATGCGTTTTGTGCAAATCCATAGGCAAAGGTAAGCCCATCAGCGCCTGCCTTGACGCCATGTTCGGCATTGCCCGGAATGAAGACGGCCGTGCCAGCAGTCACGTGGTTTTCAACGCCGTCAATGGTCACAACGCCCGAACCAGCGGTGCACAGGTAAAATTCCGGCGGCGCGTGGCGGTGCAGGTTCAGCACGCCATGGGCCGGAAATTCGGCAACGCCCAGCAAGAAATCTGCCGAAGGTGTGCGATCTGCGGAAATCAGAGTGCGCCATGTCACATCGCCGTAAACCGGGTCAGTGCCGCCTTCGACCGGAAGATCGTCCAATTGGCGGGTAAAGGCGTTGACTTTCGAAACCGGGGCGCTGTCCACATTGGCAGCAGCGGCTTCAATCTCTTCGACATGCAAGGCGTGTTCCATGGCAAAAATCCTTCAATCAGGGGCGTTAAGGGGGCTGGGCTGCGGCACTTAGGCCAAAGTCGGGCGGTCCATCCGCCCCTCAACGATCACCCGAACCCGCCATTAGCGGCTGCCGATCGCAACTCGACATTCTAAGATTGCGTGCCCAAATAGAAATGATAAATATTGGCCATAATGGTCAAAAATATTTAAGGCATTTGCCATGGATACCCGCCTGCCGAACCTTATCTGGCTGCGTACCTTTGAGGCGGCAGCGCGGCTGCTGAACTTTACCGAGGCGGGTGACGAACTTGGCCTGACCCAAACGGCCGTCAGCCTGCATATCAAAGCGCTTGAAGGCACGCTTGGCTGTCGGCTGTTTGACCGCAAGCCACGGCATCTGGCGCTGACCGCCATGGGGCAGGCCTATGTTCACTCTGTCCGCAAAGCACTTGGTGACATAAACCTTGCCACTACCAGCCTGTTCGGCCCGATCACCAAGCACACCATCACCGTGCGTGCCCCGATTTCCACCGTATCGCTTTTTCTTGCACCGCTGCTGCCGGAATTCGCCAACGCCAACCCCAAAATCAACATCCGCCTGATCTCAACCATCTGGGCAGACTCGATTTCCGACGAAGACGTCGATGTCGATATCCGCATTGGCTACGGCGACTGGCCCGGCTGTCAGGTAGAGAAGATTTCCGAAGAAACCATTGTACCGGTTTGCAACACCAAATCCCTTGGGTCCATTCATACGCCCGCGGATTTCCTCGACGCGCCGCTGATCCACATCCTGGGCCACGAAGACAACTGGCAGCGCTATCTCGCCGCCCATGACATGACAATGGCGAAAACCAGCCCGCGCTATCTGGTCGACACCACAACCGCAGCACTGGCGCTTGTCGTGGCGGGCGGCGGCCATGCCACCATACAAACCCGCTTTGCAGAAACAGCGATCAGATCCGGGCTGCCGATTGCCATCGCCGGTTCCCCAATTCCCTTTCCGCAATCGCATTTCTTGATCAATCCCGCCCCCAATGGCCCCCCAAAGGCCGAGGTTGACCTGTTCAAGGCCTGGCTTCGCGGCCGTTTCGCGCAATCCAAAGATCACGGATAACCCCGGCACCTCACTTGAACTTACCGTCTTGCATCGTCATGGTGCCCCAAAACGCCCCACCCCGGACATCACATGCCAAGGCGCAGGCCGAACTTCTTGTTCCGTTACCCGGATTTCGGGCGATTCTGGTTTGGCATGCTGATTGTCAATATCGCCGTGCAGATTCAGGCGGTAACCATCGGCTGGCAGATCTATTCTCTGGCGCGCGACACACTCAGCATCAAGGAAAGCGCCTTTCTGGTCGGCATGGTCGGGCTTGTGCAGTTCTTGCCGCTGTTCGCGCTTACTCTTTTTGCAGGGTCACTGGCCGACCGGATGAGCCGAAAGAAAATCGTCGTCGCCAGCCTCGCGGTTGAGTTTTTTTGCGTTCTGGGTCTGGTTCTGGTCGCGGTAGAGCCCAACCCCTCCTTCACCCATATTTTCTTGATCGCCGCCATATTCGGTGCTGCACGCGCTTTTCTTTCGCCTGCAGGTTCGGCGCTGGTGCCAATGCTGGTGCCAAGGTCGCAGATGCCACAGGCGATTTCTTTGAAATCGTTAAGCTGGCAAGCCGCGGTCATCATCGGACCGTGGATCGGCGGCATGTTATGCACGATCTCTGCGGCCGCATCCTATGGCGTGGCGGCGGTGCTTTGTGCGGCGGGCGGTGCCTCACTTTTGTTCATCCGCGCCAACACCACCCCCCAACGCCAACCCGGCGGGCGGATCGAACAGATCCGCGAAGGTCTGGTATATGTCTGGACCAACAAGATCATCTTTGGTGCCATCTCACTTGATCTTTTCGCCGTACTTTTGGGGGGCGCCACAGCCTTGCTTCCGGCCTTTGCCGCTGATGTCCTTCATGTTGGCCCGCATGGGTTTGGGTTGCTTCGTTCGGGCCCTGCAATCGGGGCAACGCTGATGGCCATCGCCTTGGCGCGCTGGCCGCTCAAACGCCATGCGGGTCGGCGGATGTTCTGGGCGGTGGGCGCATTTGGTTTTGCCACACTGGTCTTTGGTCTGTCCAAAAACATGACCCTGTCGATCATAGCCCTCGCCGTCTTAGGGGCGGCCGACATGGTCTCGGTCTATGTCCGCCAGACATTGGTGCAGATCATCACGCCTGATCACATGCGCGGGCGGGTCTCGTCGGTATCCGGGCTCTTCATCTCAGGCTCCAATGAGCTTGGCGAATTCGAAAGTGGTGTTGCCGCGCGCATCCTTGGCCCGGTGGGCGCGGTGGTTTTCGGTGGCATTGGAACAATCGTCGTCACCGGTCTTTGGGCCAAATGGTTCCCCGATCTGCGCCGCGCGGATCGCCTTGACGGAATTGACTCTGCCCAAGAACCGATCGCCCCCCATTCGCTTACCGCCCCGGCAAGCTGATATTTCCGTCAAACGCCCTATGCGGGCGCCAAGACCACGATCACGACCAACGTCGATCCTTCAAGCCTAAAATTTAAGGTATTTTTCGTTTGCCACAATCTTGCCAGATTTTGGACAAGCTAATGACAGATAGGCGCGTTAGAAATGCGGATATATCTCTTTTCGATTAAATTTTTATTCGTACACTAATATAATTTTTCTCGAGTATCTTTTGTTAGGAAATTTCAGATGAGCGCCTCAGTATTGATGGAAACAGACATCTTCTCTGTCGAAACCTTTGAAGAGCATGCCGAAGATTTGGCGCCAGGAACCAAGCTTCTTGGTGGCCAGTACACAATCACCAATTTCCTTAACAACGGCGGTTTTGGGATTACCTATCTTGCGAAGAACAGCCTTGATCGCAATGTGGTGATCAAAGAGTGCTTCCCGGATTCCATTTGCAAGCGCAGTGGGCTTCTCGTCCAACCACGGTCGCGCACGCATCAAAATGCCTTCACATCTGTCGTTAAGCTGTTCGTGCGGGAAGCAGGTAATCAAGCCAAACTTCCGCACCCGAATATCGCGAAGATCCATGAGGTATTCAGCGAAAACAACACGGCCTATATGGTTATCGACTATGTGGACGGTGCCGATCTCTTGGACGTGATCGAGATCCAGTCAGGCATTACCCCCAAGG
>JBATTI010000563.1:0-2603 GCA_049670445.1 Albidovulum sp.
GGGATCTATGATGCCTTGCGGTTTGGCATCCGCTGGTAGGGGGGTGGCGCCGCTCCGCCGATTGTGATCGGCTGCGGTGTGCGGGCGCATTGACCAATGGCCGCTGATCGGCCCACTGTGCGAAAGACGCTTCGCCTTGAGGAGGATTTCGCAATGACATTCGGGCCAAAAGCAATGGCAGCCGCGATCGCAATTGCGCTTTTGGCAATCATGCCGGTTCGGGCCGAGGATGCGACTTCAAGCCCGATTTCCAGCGACCCGCCCGCTGGCACCTACCGGCTTGACACGGCCCATGCGCGGCTGATGTTCAGCGTCAGCCATTTGGGGTTTTCCGAATATACGGCGTTTTTCCGGGATTTCAGCGCGGTTCTGGTTTTTGATCCGGCCGCACCCGAAGAGATGCTGCTGGAGGCGAAGGTTGATCCGGCCTCGGTCGAAACACTTTACCCTGACGCGACGCTGGATTTTAATGCGGTGATCGCGGGCGAGAGCTTTCTGGATGCGGCCAATTTTCCGGAGCTGAGCTTCAAAAGCACGGGCATTACGCTGACAGGTACGAACAAGGCCGCGGTGAAGGGCGATCTTACCTTGCATGGGGTGACCAAGCCCGTGACCTTGCGGGTGCGCTATAACGGCGGTTATGCGGGCCATCCGCTTGATCCCGGCGGCGCGCGGATCGGCTTTTCCGCCGAAGGTTTGTTGTCACGCTCCGACTTTGGCATCAGCTTTGGCATACCGGCAGCGGGCACCACGCTTGGGGTAGGCGATCTGGTCACGGTCCGCATCGAGGCGGAATTCGTCAATCCCGACGTGTCTGCTGTGCAAGTGGGGCCTTAGTTTTCAGCCTGCCCAAGCAGCTCAAACACCTTTGGCCCAAGCGCTTCTATGGCACGGGCGACACCGGCCTTGTTGGGATGGATGCCGTCAGCCTGGAAGAAAGAGCCAAGGGCCGTGGCCTGATCGGTGCCCGCCAGGATCGCATCCAGATAGGGGGCTGCAAGCAACGCATGATGCTTGGCCGCAAGTTCGGGAAATATTGCGTCGAAACTGGTCTTGTATTCGGGGCCGTAGTTGCCCGGCGCGGTGATAGGCACCAGCAAGACCGGCAGGTTGCGGGCCGCGATTTTGTCCAAGATCGCGTCAAGATTGGCGCGGGCTTCGGCGGGGGGCAGGCCGCGCAAGACGTCATTGCCGCCCAGCAACACCATCACGGCGCTTGCCTCGGGCACCAAGGCCCAGTCGGTGCGCGCAAGGCCGCCCGCAGTGGTGTCGCCCGACACACCGGCATTGATCAGCGCCACATCCAGCCCCCGTTCTTGCAGCCATGCTTCAAGCTGCGGCACAAGCCCATCTTCCACCGGCAAGCCGTAGCCTTGCGTCAGGCTATCACCAAGGGCAACCAGCGTTTGCGGTGCGGCCTGGGCCGGTGCGGCCAGAAAAAAGCCGATCAAACTTGCGGTAAGCCCAAGGTTGCGGATGCGTTGCGCGTGCCTATGTGCAAGAAGAGATAAGCATAAACGGCGGAAGAGCAGTATGAGTGAGACGATACTAAGCCTGAATGCGGCGCGGCTGGTGCTGGATGGCAATGCCGGGCCGATAGAGATCTTGCGCGGCATCACATTGGATGTGGCACGCGGCGAAAGCATCGGGTTGGTTGGGCCTTCGGGGTCGGGCAAATCGTCGCTCCTTATGCTTATGGGCGGGTTAGAGCGCGCTACATCCGGGCAGGTGCGTGCCCTTGGGCAAGACCTGACAGAAATGGGCGAAGACAGTCTGGCGCGCTTCCGCAGGGGTAATATGGGGATTGTTTTCCAATCCTTCCACCTAATTGCAACGCTGACCGCATTGGAAAACGTCGCATTGCCGCTGGAGATTGCCCGGGTTGCGGATGCGCGCGCCCGTGCCAAGGCCGAACTGGCCGCGATGGGGCTAGGCGGGCGTCTGGGCCATTACCCGGCAGAGCTGTCGGGAGGCGAGCAGCAGCGCGTTGCCTTGGCCCGTGCGGCAGTGATGCGCCCGCAGATATTCTTGGCCGACGAGCCGACCGGCAATCTTGATAGCGCCACGGGGGCGGTGATCATGGATATGTTGTTTGATCTGCGTGACCGGCATGGCGCGACCTTGGTGCTGGTCACCCATGCGCCGGAACTGGCCGCGCGCTGTGACCGGGTGGTGCGGATGGCCGATGGGTTGATCGCCGGTGCTGAGGGCCAGCCGTGAACCTCGGTCTGATCCTTGCCTTTGCGCGCCGCGATATGCGCGGCGGTCTGGGCGGCATGGCGGTTTTCCTGATCTGTCTGATGCTGGGGGTGGCCGCGATTGCCACTGTGGGGGTTGTGCGGCTGTCGATTGACCGTGCCCTGGAAGGCCAAGGGGCGGTGTTGCTGGGCGGGCAGGCGCAGATGTCGTTTACCTACCGCTTTGCCACGGATGATGAACGCGCCTTCATGGACGAGGTTGCCAGCACGGTGTCCGAAGTTGTGACCTTCCGGTCAATGGTGGTCGTCGGGCAGGGGCAAGATGCCAAGCGGGCGCTGACCGAAGTGAAGGCGGTGGATAATGCCTATCCGTTGATCGGGCAGGTGGTACTTGATCCGCCGATT
>JBATTI010000564.1:0-7801 GCA_049670445.1 Albidovulum sp.
CCGCTCATGGGCGGGCTTTGGCCGCCCTGCCCTTGCACCCCCGACTTGGCCATATGCTGGTCACCGCAGGCCCGGACGCCGCACCGCTTGCAGCGCTTTTGGCTGAACGTGACCCGTTGCGCGGTGCACCCGTCGATCTGGGCCTGCGTCTGTCGGCTATTCGCAACCCCAAGGCCCATGAGGCCGGCAATTCCCATCCGGCCGATCGCGGCACGATCGAGAGGATCCGGACCGAGGCCAAACGCCTGGCACGGCTGGTTCCGCCTGTGGCCGACCGGTTTTCGCCCGCGGAAATGGCCGCCCTAGCCTATCCGGACCGTATCGGCCTCAAGCGCCCCGGCGAGGCGCCCAGATTTGTCCTATCCGGTGGCAAGGGGGCATTCATTGCCGCCGATGATCCCATGGCCCGCGTCCGGATGATCGTGGCCACTGATCTTGACGGTGACCTGCGTGAAGCAAAGTTGCGGCAAGGCATTGCCCTTTCAGAAACCGAACTTCGGCGGCTTTTTGGCGCTGGTATTCACTGGCAAGAGATTTGCGAATGGTCGCGCCGTGAGGGCCGCGTGCTTGCGCGTCGTCGGGAACGGTTTGGCGCGCTGGTATTGGCGGACCGCCTCTGGTCTGAGGCCCCGCCCGATGCCACCGCGCGCGCCGCGCTTGAGGGTTTGCGCCAGATCGGCCTGCCGATGGGCGATGGCGCCAGGCGCTTTCGCGCAAGGGTAGAGCTTTTGCGCCGCGAAGGCGCCGATTTACCGGATTTCAGCGATGGCGGCCTTCTGGCTTTGGCCGAAGACTGGCTTTTGCCCTATCTTGCCGATAAGCGCAGCGAGGCGGATTTACGCGGCCTCGATCTTACCGAAGCGCTGAAAGCCGCATTGGGATGGGACGCGCTGCAACTGGTCAACCGGCTGGCCCCTGCGTATTTTGAAACGCCTTTGGGCCGCAAAGTGCCGATCGATTACGAACAGGATCACCCCTCCATTACACTCAGACTGCAAGAGCTTTTCGGTGTCACAGATCACCCGGTGGTGGGGCCAAAACGCTTGGCCCTTCGCATCGTGCTTCTATCGCCCGCGCGCATGCCGGTTCAGGTCACAATGGATTTGCCGGGCTTTTGGGCGACATCCTACTCCGATGTGCGCAAAGACATGCGCGGCCAATATCCCAAGCATCCATGGCCCGAAGATCCGACCGCGGCCGAACCAACCCTGCGCGCTAAACCGCGGCGACATTGAGGGGCCCGATTTTTCTGCGAAAAATCCCGCTGCGGCGAGGTTTGGCGGCAGTTTCCGTCCTTAGCGCTTGTGGATCACCGCCACCTGATCCTTGCGCTTTTTGTCATAGCGGACCTGAAACACGAAACAGCCAGAGATCTGCGCGGCCTGCGCGTTGAAATCCGCCGCGACCTTCGGGTCGGCATGTTTGAAGACCCGGCCTTCCGAAAAACTGCGCATCAGCTCGGCGGTTTTGGTGATGCCCTGCTGTTCATAGGCTTCCGGCTGCCAGCGCAGATCCTCGATGATGTATAGCCCGCCGCTGCGCAGCCGGGGGAACAGTTCCAAAAAGGCATTTTGCTGATGGTGGCTGGCATGGCTTGCATCGTCGAGGATGATGTCCAGTTCCGGCAGGGCCGCTGCGGTTGCGGCGATCTTGCGGCGCTCCTCCATATCGCATCGGTGGAAGGTGAAGCGGTCAGCGGTGAACCACGAAAAATCCGACACGTCCAGCCCGTGGATCTGCGCTTTTGGAAAATACTCAAGCCACATGCGCACCGACGGCAAGTCGGTGGTCTTACGGTCTGCGCTTTCACCATGTTCGGGCCCACCGATCTGCAACCCCATCTCTAGAAGATCAATCGCGCGGTCCCGGTAGGGCAAGAACAGCATCTGGTAAAGTTCGGTATAGCGATGCTTGGCGGAGCCTTTGTCAGACCCGAACCGATCGGCCAAATCCGTCAGATTAAGCGCTGAAGGGGCGGGCAAATCATCCGGGTGTTTTCTTGCTGTTGTCATGTCAGTACTTTGGCCACCCACACGGCGAGAAAAGGCAAATTTCACGGAACAATAACAATTTTTGTCACGACCGCCACCCGAGAAAGACAGCCTTCGGCAACCCCAAGCCTTCGCATAAGGCGGGGCGCACCTTACGCCCCCATGAAATCGGCCTTGCCAAGCACGACCCCATTATGGCGCAGTATATTGTAGGCGGTGGTTATGTGGAACAATACATTGGGCACCACGACGCCCGCATAATAGTCGTCACCCGAAAATTCCATCTGCTGACCACCAAGCTTAAGCGAAATCCGCCGGGACCCTGCCCCTTCAAGCCGCTCCGGTTTGACAGTGGCCAAAAAGCTGCGGGTCTTGGCAATGCGGGTCTGCAACTCGGTCAAAGTCACCTCGGTATTGGCGAAATCAGGATTTTCAATCCCGGAAAGCCGCGCGCCGCAGCCTTTGGCAAAATCACAAGCGATTGTCACCTGACGCGTGAATGGCAGCATGTCGGGGAATAATCGGAACCCCGTCAACACCGCCTCATCAATCTTATGGGCCGCACAATGTGCCTGCGCCTTGGTCAAAATCCCCGCGAGCGCCTTCAAGGCGTGGTCAAGACGTGGAATGGTTTGGTCATACATTGCTTCAAGCTCCCAGGCACCAGCGCAAAATCGCCTTTTGGGCATGTAATCTGTTTTCGCTCTCGTCGAATATAACCGATTGCGGGCCGTCCATCACTTCATTGGTCGCCTCTTCATTGCGGTGGGCGGGCAGGCAATGCATGAAGAGGGCATCGGGCTTGCCCTGCCCCATCATCGCGGCATTGACCTGATAGGGGCGCAGCTGGTTGTGGCGCCGTTCGCGCGCGCTTTCAGGATCATGCATCGAGACCCAGGTATCGGTGACGATGGCATCGGCATTTTTTGCCGCCGCCAAGGGATCGCGGGTGATCTCGACGGTTGAGCCTTTGGCGCGGGCAAATGCCACCGCGCGCGGATCGGGGTCAAGGGTTTCGGGGCCCGTGAAGGTCAGATCAAAGCCGAACTGGCCTGCGGCATGCAGCCAGGAGGTGCAGACATTATTGCCATCGCCCGACCAGACGAATTTGCGCCCCCTGATAGGGCCGCGATGTTCTTCATAGGTGACGATATCGGCCATGATCTGGCAGGGGTGGCTGGCATCGGTCAGGCCATTGATCACCGGGACGGTGGCATGTTCGGCCATTTCGAGAAGGGTCGCTTCCTCGAAGGTGCGCAGCATGATCAGATCGACATAGCGCGACAGGACGCGGGCGGTATCGGCGATGCTTTCACCGTGACCCAGTTGCATTTCCTTGCCCGAAAGCACCATGGTCTCGGCCCCCATCTGGCGCGCGCCGACATCGAAGGAGACGCGGGTGCGGGTAGAAGGTTTCTCGAAGATCAGCGCGATCATCCGGCCTGAAAGTGGTGCATCAACATCCAATGTGCCCTTGGGCAGCCCCTTGCGCGCATCTTTCATCGCCCGGGCCTGGTTGATCATGGCGCGCAGATCGGATTCAGAGGTTTTTGCGATGTCGAGGAAGTGGTTCATATCATTGTCCTTTCGGGCATTCGCCAAGGGCTTGCAGCCTTCAGATTGGCCCGCGATGGTTTTGAAAAGAATTCTCTAGTGGTTTTTTTCCACCCGCGTGGCGGCTGCATCAAGCCTTCGAACCGCCTCGACGATTTCGTCATCACTGATCGTCAACGGCGGCAAAATCCGCAAAGCATTATCGGCGGCAGGAACCGTCAGCACATCGGTGTCATAGCCCGCCTGAACGATGTCAGCAGGTGCTATCTTGCACTTCAGCCCCAGCATAAGACCCTGCCCGCGCACCCCGTCAAAGACGTCCGGATGGGCCGCAACTAGGCCCTCAAGCTTTTGACGAAACAGCGCCGCCTTGCGGTTCACTTCGGCCAGAAATTCCGGCGCTGCGATGATTTCCGTCACGCGTGCACCCACGGCACAAGCCAATGGATTGCCGCCATAGGTCGAGCCATGCGTTCCCGCCACCATGCCACTTGCCGCATTTTCAGTTGCCAGGACGGCGCCTAACGGAAAACCGCCACCAATACCCTTCGCAACCATCATGATGTCGGGGGTGATCCCGGCCCATTCATGGGCGAAAAGCCGCCCCGTGCGCCCCATGCCACATTGCACTTCGTCAAGGATCAACAGCGCACCGCTTTGATCGCATAATTCCCTGATCGCTTTGAGTTCGGGGTCAGACAGCGGGCGAATGCCGCCCTCCCCTTGAATTGGCTCAACCATAACGGCACAGGTGTCGGGCCCGATCGCAGCCGCCAACGCATCCATATCCGCCCAAGGCAATTGCCGGAACCCCGGCATCAAGGGGCCAAAGCCCTTGGTCATTTTTTCCGATCCGGCCGCAGCGATAGCGGCGGTCGAACGGCCGTGAAACGCACCCTCAAATGTCAGGATCTCGTTTCGCGAAGCGCCTTTTTCATACCAGTATTTGCGCGCCATCTTGATCGCAAGTTCCGCAGTTTCCGTGCCGGAATTCGTAAAAAAGACAGTGTCGGCAAATGTATGCTCGCACAGCAGGTCGGCAAGTCGCTGCTGCTGCGGTATCTGATAAAGGTTTGAGACATGCCAGAGCTTGCCCGCCTGTTCGGTAAGGGCTGCCACAAGATCCGGGTTGGCGTGGCCAAGGGCATTCACCGCGATGCCAGCGCCCAGGTCAAGATATCGGCGGCCATCATCCGCAATCAGCCAGCTTCCCTCGCCCTTAACGAAGGACAAAGGCGCGCGATTATATGTGGGCAAAACAGTCGGGATCATGAGCGAGCTCCGATGAAAGAAGCCAATCCGTGCCCGAGGCAGGTGGCTGTGTCAACGATGGTAGGGTGAATGTGGCAACAGCAGCCACGGGCAGATCAGGCGTCAGTTGCGCGACGTCGAGGACGTGAAGTGATTTGGGTCCGGATGATCATGTCGGCGGTTTAGCGGGATTGCACGTGCCTGTCCATCGAAGATTTCCCGACGTTACGGGCCGCCTTGATGTTTCATCTTCGCGCCTGAAACCCAACATCTCGGCGCAAGCTGCCAACAACTCCCCTTATCTTCAAGAGCGCGGGTGTTTGTCGCGGTGTCATGGATTGTCGGTTTTGGTCACTTGTTTGTAAAGGTGCCAGGTGGTGTGCCCCAGAACCGGCATAGCAATGAACAGCCCCAGGAAAAATGGCACCATTGCGATCAATGTCACCAGCCCGACAAATACCCCCCACAAGAGATAAATCATCGGGCCGCCTTTGACCGCAGCCATGGAACGGATCGCGGCGGTCAGAAAATCAACGTCGCGGTCCAGCAACATTGGTATCCCCAACACACTCATAGAAAAGATAAGTGTCGCGAACACCGCACCTACCACTGTTCCAACCCCCGCCATGGCAAGGCCGTTGGCTGTAAAGAAAACGTCGAGTGAGCTTGAAATGTTAATCATCGGAGAAAGGCCCAGGAACAGGGCAAAGATCATATGTCCCAAGAACAGCCAAAACAGGAAAATCACCACGATAATCACTGCAAGCCATGGCAATTGACCACTTCTATGGGACCAGACTACGCCCATAATCTCCGTAAGATTAAGTGGTTCATTTTCCATTCTGCGACGGCTGGTTTCATAAAGTCCGAGCGCGGCAAACGCTCCGATCAAGGGAAACCCCAATACCGATAGCAACAGCCAGTAGGTCTGGCCTGTTACATAGGTAATCCATGCCATGACCAAGCCCACCGCGACATAGAAACTGGCAAAGAACAGCCCAATCCATGGCGCAGTCAGGAAGTCTCGCACGCCCAAGGCCAAGCTGACTTTCAAATCAGAAAATTGTGGTGGGGTCACATCGGGTGCGCCCAATGGTCTGTCTTGCATAGCTCAGTGTACTGCCCAAATTCGCCACAAGTAAAGCCTGCTCAATCCGCGGTTTCCGGCCGCAGCATTAACGCCAGGACCGCTGCCAGACAGGGGTCTTGGCGGACGAAAACCGGGACACTCATTTGGCCCGTTTGTCGGCGGCAATTATCACATTCCATCCGCAGGATTATTTGATCCAATGACCGATCAAGCGTTCCGATGCGTGACACTGCAATTGCGCCAGCTGTCGGATTCACCGGCGTTGCGATAGCGGATTGTTTTCCGCTATATAGGTCCACAAAGCGGGGTGCCTGATCGGCGCAATCTGCACGCTTCGGGTTCTGGCTCTCTCATGACCGCAGGCTTATCATGTTGACCCTTTTTGGCTATCGGTATTCTATCTATCTGCGCATCGTGCGGCTGGTGCTGGCTGAGAAAGGCCTGACGGCAAGGCATGTAGAGATTGACCCCTTCAGTGCCTTAGCCACTGATTTCATGCATCTTCATCCCTTCGGGCGCGTGCCAGTACTCGATCATGATCGCTTTGTGGTCTACGAGACGGCAGCCATTGCCCGTTACCTGGACGAGGCCTTCAAGGAACCATCGCTCCAGCCCGTGGGCGCGCAGGCACGGGCGCGAATGGTCCAGATCGTTGCGATTGCAAATGCTTATGCCTATTGGCCGTTGGTGCGTCAGGTATATGCACAATCCGTCTTCCGCCCCGCAGAAGGGTTAGCGACAGACAGTGAGGAATTGGCGGCAGGACTTGCGGGCGCGCCCAGGGTGCTGGCGGCATTAGAGGTTTTGATAGCCGAGGGGCGGGGGACGGGGCAGGAAGGCAGCGATCAGCCGGTTACCCTCGCCGATTTGCATCTTGCGCCGATGATCGGGGCCTTCGCGGCAACTTCGCAGGGCGCAGATATGCTTATGACTTACCCTGCTCTGGTGCGCTGGTGGGCCCGGATCTCGGCGCGGCCCAGCTGGGCCGCAACGGATGCAGGCCTGCCTGGAGATCAAGACTGACCACCGCAGGACTGGCCTTGGCCGACGATATCGGGCGGTTTAGCTGCCCGTGGCAATCGCCTCAAGCATCGCGATGATCGGGACGTAGTAATCCGCGTCATACCCCGCCGCATTCTCCAAAACGCTGAAAAACACGCCCACGGTGCCAGATTGCATATCAATCAGCATATACTGGCCCCCATAACCGCCATGCCCCAACCAGCGGCCATCGGTGTTGGTTTGATTGGAATAGCGAATGCGCCCGCGTGGCGCGGGCATTGGCACACCGCCTTGAAGTGTCGCTTCGATAAAATCTGCACTTCCGACGCAAAGCCCAGCAGCCCCTTGCCCGCGCCGGGCGATCAGCAGGCCGTACCGCGCCAGATCGCGGGCAGTCAGGCAATGCCCGCCGCTGACCGCAACAAACCCGTCGCGGTCGCAAATCGTATGCAGTGAACCCTCTAGCCCCGCCGCATCGGCAATATCAGCCAGATAGGACGAAATGCGTCGCCCGCCCCGCACTTCGGCAATCGCCGCCAGAATATCGGTGTTGGCGGATCGGTACATCGCCTCACCGGTTTGATTGCGGCAATCCGCCGCCCCGGGCGCCAAGCCAATCGTCGCCAAGAATTCCAGCGTCCCGACTTCGCGCTCATCCCCCTCAGGCAGGCGAAACCCGCTGGCGACCTCATGATCCCAGACCCGCGCCAAAGGATTGGCGTAGTCTTCCGAATAATCATTCAAGACGTCCATATTCAGAACCTCTTGAATCGTCGCCCCGGCATAACCGGGCCCGACCCAAGGCAGACAATCACCGATCTTTTCATCCAGACTTAACTTGCCCTCGGCCCAAAGCTGGCCAATCACCAAATTCATCGTGGTCTTGGAAATCGACATGATCGAATGGGGCTGA
>JBATTI010000565.1:0-3213 GCA_049670445.1 Albidovulum sp.
GGGTTTTGGCGGGCTTTGTTCATGGTGTCCTCAGAACTGATAGCGCCGCATGCGCGTCTGGATAGCGAAGAGGTAAAGGCAAACGCCTGCGAGAATGATTGCAAACATCGCCGTCGCAATGGTCGAGCCCATATGAGGATCGCCCAATTGCAGCTGAAAGCCGAAGAATGTCCGGTAAAGGAAAGTCCCCAGGATGTCGGTTGCATAATTGGGCCCGGCAAGTGCGCCTTGCGATGCATATATCAAGTCGAAGGCATTGAAATTGCCTACGAATGTCAAGATAGAGATGATCCCGATCGAGGGCAGGATAAGCGGCAGCTTTATCTTCCAAAACGCGGCGATTCCGGTGATGCCATCAACTTCGCCTGCCTCCAGGATCTCTTCTGGGATGGATAGAAGTGCGGCGTAAATCAACATCATCGGAATACCAACAAATTGCCAGACGGACACCAGCGCCAAGGTCGTAAGCGCATATTCCTCTTTGCCCAACCAAGGCGCGAACAGTGATTTCAGGCCAACGGCGTCCAGCATGTTTGGCGCAATTCCCCAGATTGGAGATAAGATGAGCTTCCAGGCGAAACCCACTATGACAAAAGACAAAATTGTTGGAATGAAGATCGCTGATCGGTAAAGGGCTGCATATCTTAACCTCGGGTGCGCCAACAAGGCAGCCAAGGCAACGCCGATTGGGTTTTGTACAAGCATATGGACGATGAAGAACCAGAAATTGTTGCCCAAGGCATTCCAGAATGCACCCGACCAATTCGGGTCGGTGAAAAGCGTGGTAAAATTCTTTAGCCCGGCAAAGACCCGGCCATCGGCGCCACTTTCATAAAGAGAAAGGCGCAACGTATTGAAAAGAGGGTAAATCATGACCGCCGTATAGACCAGAACGGCGGGCGCCAGAAAGACGATCACATGGCTTTTGCTTCGGGTGCTCATATCGCCTCCTGGTGTCGGATCGGGCGGCATTCACGCCGCCCGACACTGTTGTTTCAAGGATTACTGTTGCGGCGCGTACCAGCTTGACAGGCCTGTTTGCAGGCGGGCACCGGCCTCTTCCGGGGTCTCCGTGCCTTTGATCGTGCTTACGCTGGCATTCCACGTCTCATTTTCCAGATTGGGCGTGCCGCGCGACAAGATCTGATAGGTCGAGCGGATTGATGATTGGCAACTGTCGCGCCAGCTTACGAATTCTTGCGCAAGCGGATCTTCCATCGCCACTGGTGTCGAGTTGAGTGAGAAGAAGCCGGGCAGGGCGTTTGCATAAAGTGTCGCAAACTCGACAGAGCCGACCCAGTCAAGAAAGACCTTTGCCTCCTCCGGATGCGCCGATTGGGCGTTCATGCCCAGTGCAATGTCGGTATGATCCGAAATATAGCAGGTATCGCCTGCGGCCTGAACCGGAGGTGCGAAGGCGCCCATGGTGAAGGTCGCCTGGTCGTTAAAGCCCGAGATTTCCCAAGAGCCGGCCGGATAGATGGCCGCGCGGCCAAGGGTAAACAGGTTCTGGCTGTCGGGATAGGTCTGGGCTTCGAACCCGTCGCCAAGATAGTCTTTCCAGCGCGCAAGCTGGCGGTAGGGGGCGACCCAGTCTTCATCGGTCAGCTTCTGGGTGCCGGCAATCAACGCAAGGCGTCCTTCTTCGCCTTTCCAGTAGTTCGGGCCGATGTTGTTATAACCCATGGTGGCGGCTTCCCACTGATCATTGGTGCCCATCGCCATCGGGATATAGGTGCCATCAGCCTTGATCTTGTCGAGTGCGGCGAAGAATTCATCCACCGTGGTTGGCACCGCAAGGCCAAGTTCGTCAAAGGCGTCTTTGTTGTAGATAAAGCCGTGGATGACGCTGGCCATTGGCACGCAGAAAGTGGCCGAACCGTCATCGGTCTGCCAGGCCGATTTTGCTACGTCAGAGAAATTGGCCATCGAACCAAGGCCCGACAGATCGGCAAGCTGGCCCTTGTCGTAAAGCGCCAATGACGCGTCAAAGGGGCGGCAGGTGATCAAATCGCCCGCAGAGCCTGCATCAAGTTTTGAGTTCAACGCGGCATTGTATTCTGCCGGGGCGGATGGGGTGAATTGCACCTTGATGCCGGGATGGCCCGCCTCAAATGCCGGAATGATCTTGTCTTGCCAGATGGTCAGATCGTCATTGCGCCAGCTTTCGATTGTCAGCGTGACATCATCGGCCCAAGCACTGCCACCGGCGATCGTAGACGCAAGCAGCAGTGCGGATAGTTTTGAATTTTTCATGATATTCTCCCTTGGTTGGCATTATGATTTGCAGGCAGGTTCGGTGGTTCTGAGAAGGGCCAAAGCGGCGCGCAGATTTCCATTCGCCTTGGCCAGTATCTGCGTGGCATCATCAGGCGAAGCGCCACAGCTGATCAGGACGGCGGGCTTGACGGCACCGCCCGCTGATTTCAGGCCTTGGCTGGCCAAGGTGGCGTCAACGCCTGCGATCTCTGCCACCATATTTGCAGCACGCGCACGCAACTTGTCATTATCGGCAATCAGCCCAACCATCATGCCGTCATGGATTTGACCAAGCCTGATGCCCATCAGGGTCGACATCATATTAAGGGCAACTTTTTGCGCAGTGGCAGCCCCCATGCGGGTAGAACCTGCAACAATTTCCGGTGGGGTGGGCAGGCATATTTCAACATCCGCATGGGTAAAGATCTTGGCGGCGGCGTTATTTGCAATGGCAATGATTTTGGCGCCATTTGACCTTGCTGCCTGCGCGAACCCGATAACATAAGGCGTGCGCCCCGACGCGCTGACTGCGATCACGACATCACCGTCGCCGAAAGCATTGCCCGCCCGTTTGCCATCCTCCAGATCGTCCTCGGTATCTCCGGGCATGTGGGCATCGGTTGGAATGCCACCTGCCATATTCAATGACACGCGGCCCGCAGGGATGCCGAATGTGCCGGGAAGTTCTGCGCCGTCCGCATTGGCCATCAATGCCGATGATCCCGCACCAGCATAGGCAATGCGCCCGCCGCCATTTATCGCTGACGTCATCAGCTCGGCACCCGCATCAAGACCGGCCAGCGCCGTTCCAACTGTGGCCAGCGCCTCGAGCTGTGCGGCAAGCAACCGGCGCAGCACCTCCGGAGCAGGCAAAGTATCAAGCCCGACGGACGTAGAATGAAGGCCTTCTGTTGTGGTTTTCATCCTGCGAATCCCTCCATACCCCCAAGATAC
>JBATTI010000566.1:0-4255 GCA_049670445.1 Albidovulum sp.
GCCCCGACGCGGCGGCGATTATGTTCGATCAGGTTGAGATAGGCTGGTGAAATACCGACCTTGCGCGCCAGATCAGCCTGCTTTTGCCCCAGCAAAAGCCTGCGGTCGCGTATTCGCGTACCCGTCAAGGCCAGACGCGCCATCCCCATACTCCGGCAAATTTACAAGCCCGAGTTTACAGGTTTTCGCCAGAATTTCAAAGCGCTGTATATGATTTGTCAGTTCGGGCAATTCGGCGGCGCCACATCCGCGATCCGCGGCACCGCTGGCACGTCGCCATTGCATTCGGTCATCGGTGCTGCATCCCGGTTACACGCCGAAAGTGCCAGCGCTGCCACCAATCCTGCTGCAAATAGTCTTAGCATCCCTGCCACCCCGTTTTTTTAAGTTCGCCCACCCCGGTTCGTAACAGGCCCGGGGTCGTTGATCCTTGCATAGCGCATAACCATAGCGCGCCAAAAGCCCTCAAATGAAATGGGGCGCAAGGTTCCTTTGCCCTGCGCCCCAGATGCCCAACCCCTTATTGCAAGGCCTTGTCGGTGATCTGATGCGTCCAGGCCCCTTCCGGCGCTTTGGAAATCACCGGATCCGACCCGCCGCCCAGCAGCGTCTCTACGGTCCGCTCATAATCCGCAGAATCAAGCGCGCCATTCGATCCGGCGGTCAGCTTGGCGATCTCACCCATCATCCGCTTTTGATGGGTCTCGGTCTGGGCCCCGGTCTCATCATTTTCGAGCACGATCATCGCCGCGTCATCGGGGTTCTGTTCGGCCCATTTCCAGCCCTTCATCGAGGCGCGGATGAAGCGCACCATCTTGTCTTCGAAGGCGGCATCCTTGAGGTTGTCCTCAAGCACATAAAGTCCATCCTCCATCGTCGCCACGCCCTCATCCTGATACTTGAAGGTGACAAGATCATCGGGGCTGATCCCGGCGTCGATCACCTGCCAGTATTCATTATAGGTCATGGTCGAGACGCAATCGGCCTGCTTTTGCAGCAACGGATCGACGTTGAAGCCCTGCTTCATCACGGTCACACCGTCTCCGCCCTCGGTCGAGATGCCGAGTTTGCTCATCCAGTTCAGGAACGGATATTCGTTGCCGAAGAACCAGACACCCAGCGTATGCCCGGCGAAGTCGGCAGGTGCGGAGATGCCGCTTTCTTTCAGGCAGGTCAGCATCATGCCCGAGGATTTGAACGGCTGCGCGATATTGACGATCGGCACGCCAGCCTCGCGCGCGGCAAGGGCTGCAGGCATCCATTCGACGATCACATCGGCGCCGCCACCGGCGATCACCTGTGGCGGTGCAATGTCAGGCCCACCCGCGTTAATCGTGACATTCAGGTCTTCCTCATCATAAAAGCCCTTGTCCTTGGCCACGTAATAGCCCGCGAACTGGGCTTGAGTGACCCATTTCAGCTGCAAGGTCACATCATCTGCGGCAAATGCCCCGCCGGTTAGCAGTGCCATCCCCATGGCTGAACTCAGAAGTTTCTTCATTTTCACAACCTCCCTGTTGTCATTATCATTGTCGTTAACGCCCTCTTTGCGAGGGGTGCCAGAAGGTGATCGCCCGCTCCAGCGTCGCCACCAATCCGTAAAAGGCCGATCCGGCCAAGGCCGCCACGGCAATCTCGGCCCAGACCATATCCAGCGCCAATTGCCCAACAGCGGTCGAGATGCGAAACCCCATCCCCACCGTGGGCGAGCCAAAGAACTCTGCCACAATCGCCCCGATCAGCGCCAGCGTCGTGGCAATCTTCAACCCGTTGAAGATGAAGGGCATCGCCGCAGGCAGACGCAACTTCACCAACCCCTGCCAGTAACTCGCCCCCCAGGTCGCCATCAGATCCCGCTGCATCCGCTCAGAGGCCGCAAGGCCCGCCACGGTATTCACCAGCACCGGGAAAAACACCATAACCACCACAATCGCGGCCTTCGAATGCCAGTCAAAACCGAACCACATCACCAGTATCGGCGCAATGCCGACAACCGGCAAGGCGGCGACGAAATTGCCCACCGGCAACAGCCCGGCCTGCAAAAAGGGCGAGCGGTCAATCGCAATCGCCGTCACAATCGCCGCCCCGCAGCCCAGCACATAACCGGTAAGTGCGCCCTTAAGGATGGTCTGGGCGAAATCCTTCCACAGGATCGACAGCGAATTCACAATCGCCGCCCAAATCGCCGAAGGCGCGGGCAAGATTACACCCGGCACATTCAGCCCGCGCACGATGCCTTCCCACAAGACCAGCAAAGTCACGCCAAACAGCGCCGGTATCAACAGCCGCCACAACCGGCTTCGCGAAAAGCTCTGCGCGGCGGCCCAGGCATTGAACCCCCAAGCCACAAGCCAAAACCCCATCGCCCCCCAAAACCAGATCATCCCCGCATCCCCATCCGCACCAGCACCCGCCGTTCAACCAACCCGACGATCATCACCAGCGATGCGGCCAGCCCGGCCGCCGTCAAAAGGGCGGCCCATATCTGCACGGTCTGCCCGTAGTAACTGCCCGACAACAACCGCGCCCCCAGCCCCGACGACGCCCCCGCCGGCAATTCGCCCACAATCGCCCCCACCAGGGATGCCGCGATCGACACCTTGAGCGAGGCAAAAAGATAAGGCACCGAAGACGGCAGCCGCAGCTTCCAGAAGGTTTGCGACCGGCTGGCATTATAGGTGCGCAACTGATCCAGCTGCATCTGATCGGGGCTGCGCAGCCCCTTGACCATCCCGACCACGACCGGGAAGAACGACAGATAGGCCGAAATAATCGCCTTGGGCAAAATCCCCGTCACCCCAAGCGATGCCAGAACCACAATGATCATCGGCGCAATCGCCAAAATCGGAATGGTCTGGCTGGCAATGGCCCAAGGCATGACGCTCAGATCCATCGCCCGGTTATGTACGATCCCCACTGCCAGCAAGATCCCAAGGCCGGTGCCGATCCCAAAGCCAAGCAAGGTCGCCGACAGCGTCACCCAGCCATGATAGACCAGTGATCGTTTGGAGGTGATCTTTTGCCCGGCCAGCCCATCCCAAAGCCCCACCGCCACCTGATGGGGGGCAGGCAAAACCGGGCGGTCTTGCGCCATTGTATCGGCGACCATCCCGGCGAAACTTACCGCAGTATCGGCCCGCGCGGCCTGATCATAGGTCCATTGGCTGTTCAGCCAGACCGCCGCGCCGTACCAAATAACGATGATGGCCAGCAAAACCGTAAGAACCGGACCAAGGCTTTTCATCGCACCCACCGGCCCATTGCGGCCCGCCACGCCTTTGTGGCGCAACGCTCAGCCATCCCGACAGATCCCCGACGCTTGCGGGACGGATGCAGAACCGATGCCATCCATGCCTCACAGATCATCGCCATGCCCCGCCCTTAGCCCGTCACGGACCCGATGCGCGATCTCGATAAATTCGCGGCTGTCGCGAATATCCAAGGGTCGTTCCTTCGGCAAAGGGCTGTCGATCACATCGGTAATCCGCCCCGGGCGTGGGCTCATCACCACGATCTTGGTCGACAGATAAACTGCCTCCGGGATCGAATGGGTCACGAAACCGATGGTCTTTTGGGTACGGGCCCAAAGCTTGAGCAGCTCTTCGTTCAGCTTGTCGCGGACAATCTCATCCAAAGCGCCAAAGGGTTCGTCCATCAGCAAGATATCGGCATCAAAGGCCAAGGCCCGCGCAATAGAGGCCCGCTGCTGCATCCCCCCCGAAAGCTGCCAGGGGAACTTGCCGCCAAAGCCATCAAGATCCACCAAAGATAGCACTTTTCGAACACGCTCTTCCTGATCTTCCCGGGAAAACCCCATAATCTCCAAAGGAATTTTCACATTTCCTGCAATTGTGCGCCACGGATAAAGCCCTGCCGCCTGAAACACATAGCCATAAGCCCGCGCCCGGCGCGCCTCATCTGCAGTCATGTCATTGACGGTCAGCGTGCCGCTGGTCGGTTGCTCCAGCGCCGCGATACAGCGCAAGAACGTGGTCTTGCCACAGCCCGAAGGCCCGATAAAACTGACAAACTCGCCCTTGGCAATCGACAGATTCACATCCTTGAGCGCATGCACCGCCCCCTCCCCCGTCCCGAAAGTCAGGTTTAGGCCGGTTGCTTCAATGACAGGTGCGGTGGTCGATTGCACGGTATCCTTCATCACACCCCACTTGCCGGAATGCCGGTGCGGGTGACAGGCCTAGGCGCCGTCAATTCTTTCCATGCCGACAGGGCCTGGTTGACGCTTCCATTTGGT
>JBATTI010000567.1:0-6511 GCA_049670445.1 Albidovulum sp.
TCCAGCACCCATTTGAGGTTCGCCATCGACAGATCGCGGTCAATCGCCAGCCCTTCAACCTGATGGAACATCGGCGCATGGGTCTGGTCCATATCCATGCGGTAGACGCGGCCAGGTGCTATGACACGAATGGGCGCGCCCTGTGCCTGCATCGCGCGGATCTGCACGGGGGAGGTATGGGTGCGCAAGACATGCGGCGGGCGGTTGTCGCCCTCGGCGCGGGTCATGAAAAACGTGTCATGTTCCTGGCGCGCGGGATGTTCGGGGGCGATGTTCAGCGCGTCGAAATTATACCAATCGGTTTCGATCTGCGGGCCTTCGGCCACGGCAAAGCCCATATCGGCGAAAATCGCGGTGATCTCGTCGGTAACCTGACTGACCGGGTGAATGGTGCCCATGCGGCGCGGACGGCCCGGCAGGGTGACATCCAGCCATTCATTGCGCAAACGCGCGTCCAGGGCCGCGCCCGACAGCGCGGATTTCTTGGCGCGCAGGGCCGCGTCGATCTCATCCTTGAGACGGTTCAGCGCCGATCCCGCCGCTTGCCGCGCCTCAGGCTCCATCCGCCCCAATTCGCGCATCATCAGGCTGATCTCGCCCTTCTTGCCAAGGGCTGCAAGCCGCAGATCCTCCAGCATCGCTTCATCCGCCGCACCGGCAATAGCGGTGATATATTTGTGGCGTATATCGTCCATCATCTTCTCCAGTCAGCGCCTTGCCGGTTCGCAAGGTGCTTTTATTCCTTCGCGCGCCAGCGGTTCGCCAGGCCCATGGCATCGCGGGCAAAAATCAGCGGTATCATCAACCCGACCCGATAAAGGCGGATGCGCACCAAAGCCACAAGCGCCAAAAGCCGGGCACGCAACCCGCCCAAAATACGTTTTGACCGCATCACCCGCGGCACTTGGCCCACAGGTGATGCCGCCACGACCAGCGTGCGCAGGATCCAGCGCAGACGGCCAAAGCGCCGCTTCAAGATCGCCTCAAACTCATGCGCCACATGGCGATCCCATTTGCGGGCCAGTTCGGCGAAATTGCCGCGCGCCGGGTGGAAGGCCAGCATATTGGGTTCCCACATGGTGCGGTAACCCTTGGCAAAGGCGCGCAGACCCCAGTCACGGTCTTCGGCCACGCCCATGCCGATGAAATCGCCGACATCAAGGAACACCTCGCGGCGGATCGCCAGATTGCCGGTGCCGGTATAATTGTTGCGCTTGATGTAATGCTCCATCCGGTAACCGAATTCAGCCTCGAAGGCCTCAATCGCGGTCGGGCGGGCCGGATCTTCGTGCAAGATCTGCACATCGCCGCCAAGGATCACCGCTTGCGGATCACTGCCAAACCGCGCGGCGATCGCCTCCAGCCAGCCGTCATCCGCCACACAATCGGCGTCAATGAAGGCCAGAATCTCGCCCTTGGACAATAAGACGCCGTGGTTGCGGGCGGGGCCCGGGCCGGGGGTGGTTTCCTTGTCCAGAATCACGCCGGGATAAGCCGCCACTTCCGCCTCGGGCATGGATTCAGAGCCATTATCGACGACGATAATCTCAACATCGTGGCCATGCGGCTTTTGCCCGACCAAAGACGCAAGACAGCGCAGCAGATGTTCGGGTTGATTGTAATGCGGAATAATGACCGAAATCATGCGACACCCCCCCCAACTTCCTGCCCGTGTTCTTCCATCATCGCTTCGGCCCTTCGCCCGTTTTGCACCTGCGCTTAGCTATCACAGGGCCACATCAATTCAACCCGCCAAAGAAAAAACCCGCGAAGGCCGATCAGGCCACTCGCGGGGTTCATTAATCCTCAAGGATGAGGGTTTTTTACGCGAGGGCGGCCTTCGCCTTTTCGACGATGGCGCCAAACGCTTCAGGCTCATGCACGGCCAGATCGGCCAGAACTTTGCGGTCCACTTCAATGCCCGACAGGGTCAGGCCATTGATGAAGCGCGAATAGCTCAACGACTCGTCGATGGCGCGGCATGCAGCGTTGATCCGCTGGATCCACAAGGCGCGGAAGTTGCGCTTGCGGACCTTGCGGTCGCGCGTTGCATATTGCATCGCCTTGTCGACGGCCTGGGTTGCCGTGCGGAAATTGGTGGAGCGAGCGGCATAATAGCCTTTCGCCTTCTTGATCACCTTGCGGTGGCGGGCGTGCGTTACGACGCCGGATTTAACGCGGGACATATGTCAGCTCCTCAGCGGTCGTAGGGCATGTATTTCTTGACGATCTTCGTATCGGCGGCGGACAGCAGCATGGTGCCGGTCGCATCCCGAATGAATTTCGTCGAGCGTTTGATCATGCCGTGGCGCTTACCGGCGACACCAGCCTTGACGCGGCCAGAGGCCGTAAAGCTGAACCGCTTTTTGGCAGCGGATTTGGTCTTCATCTTGGGCATTTCCATCTCCTCTTTCGAGTGGTGAACCGCCGACTCGGCATGCCACTTAAGCCGGCCAGCGGGTATTGAGAGGCGCCGTATAGATCGGCCCGACGGTCTTGGCAAGTGCCTGCGGTGTTCAAACCATGCCGCCCTTGGCCGGCCTCGGCCGTTTTTACCGCGTCAGGCGGGTTTTTTAAGCACAATGATCGGATGTGCCCGCTTTTCCTGGTGAAAACCCACCACCTCCAGATGGCGCCCGAATTCCCGCCGCGCGAAGGCTTCGGGAATGAAGGTTTCACCGTAATGCAGCCCATCGCCGATCAGACTATTGGTGGCATGGACAACCGCGCCTGCGTCATAGCTTGCACGTGCGGCATCGAAATCCTCAAACATCTCACCCAGCCCTTTGGCATAGCCGGTCGCACCGGGCGCGCCAAAGGCCTTCGCCGTGTCAAAAAACCACCGGCCACGGGTGGTTACCGCAGCCATCCCGCCGGGCTTCAGGATCCGGGCGAATTCTTCGATCCAGGCGCAACAAGCCTGCTCTGACAGATGCGAAAAGACCGAATATGCCACGATGAAATCCGTGCTGGCATCGGGGTATTGCCCTTCCCCTTCGGCCGCGACCGCATAGCGAAGCGGTGGCAGCGGCTCGGATTGAAAGAACCTGCCCGTTGAAAAATTCGATCGGCTCAGCTCCAGATATTGCGGGCTTACATCACATCCGACGATGTTTCGGCCCTTGAAGTCGCGCATGAAACAGCGCGCAATGCGCCCCCATCCAACGCCGAAATCAAGCAGGGTTTTTTCCGGCGATTGCCAGTTTTCCGACGATTGGAAATATTCCGTGCAGCTTTCCATGAACCTGTCGGCCTCGCGGATGGCCCGCAGACCGCTTAATCCGACCGTGTGAATTTGCCATTCTTCCGCAGGAAAACCCGGCAAGGCATCGCCATGCGGCGATCTGACGGTTTGGGTCAGGCTTTTCTCAAGCGTTTTCAGCCATTTATCTTGCCATGGAAATCGCATCAAACCCCTATCCTTCGCAAACTGCTTCTTGGCCAAATCAACGCCACGGCTTCAGGAAAAGAACCGAAGTGTTCTCAGCAAAAGGCGTTGACCTGAAGAAATCAAGCGCAATCGAATTCAGGCTGCCGCCCCTTACCGCCCGATGAGCCGCGCGATCACCCGCATGACCGCTTGCGGGATTTCCTCGGCGGTGTAGCCAGCCGGGCCAGCGGTCATGGCGTAAAGGATCATCACGCCGCCAACCACCACCAGCACCGTGGCGGCGCGCAGCGAACGTTCACCGGAAAAGGCCGAAACGACAGCAGGCACCGACAAAAGCACCAGCAAGATGCCAAGCACAAGGGTAAGATCGTGATCCAGCTGAACCTCCGTGCCACCGTTTTGCGCTGCCGTTCTGGGCCACCGTTTTGTGCTGCCGTTCTGGGCCGCCGTATAGCGCGATTATTCCGGATCCGTGCGGAAAATCAACCGTTCATCGCAAGGCGCCACCCTCAGGATATTGGTGGTGCCCTTGACGTTGAAGGGCACGCCTGCGGTGACCACGATCTGATCGGTCTCGGTTGCGAAACCCTCGGCGCGGGCGGCCTTCGCGGCCGAAACCACCGCCATTTTAAAGCGGTCCACCGTGTCGGTCAGGACGCAATGCACGCCCCATGTCAGGCACAGCCGCCGCAAAGTAGCAGTGATCGGCGTCAGCGCGATGATCGGCACGCTGGGGCGTTCGCGCGCCACAAGGCTTGCCGTGGTGCCCGATTGCGAAAAGCAGCAGATCGCCTTGATATCGGTGGTTTCGGCAATCTCACGCGCCGCGGCCACGATGCCGTCGGCGATGCTTTGGCGGTTCACCTTGCGGCTGGCGTCGATCACCTCGCGGTAGACCAGATCGCATTCGACGGATTTGGCGACATTGTCCATCGTCGTCACCGCCTCGATCGGATAGTCGCCCGCCGCCGATTCAGCCGAAAGCATGACCGCATCCGCGCCCTCGTAAATCGCCGTGGCCACATCGGACACTTCGGCCCGCGTCGGCATCGGGCTTTCGATCATGGATTCGAGCATTTGCGTCGCCACGATCACCGGCTTGGCCGCCGCCCGGCAGGCGCGCACCAGCCGCTTTTGAATGGGCGGCACCGAATAGACCGGCAGTTCCACCCCCAGATCGCCGCGCGCCACCATGATCCCGTCCGATACGGCCAGAATTTCGGAAAACACCTTCACCGCCGCAGGCTTTTCGATCTTCGACAAGATCGCCGCCCGGCCCCGCGCAAGGCTGCGCGCCTCGGTCACATCTTCGGCGCGCTGCACGAAGGAAAGCGCCAGCCAGTCCACCCCCAGCTCGCAGGCAAATTCCAGATCGGCGCGGTCCTTGTCGGACAAGGCCGCCAGGGGCAGCACCACATCGGGCACGTTCACCCCCTTGCGGTTTGAGATCCGGCCCCCCGTGGTAACGGTGCAATTCGCGAAATCCTTGCCGCAATCATCGACCTTCAGGGCGATCTTGCCGTCATTGACCAAAAGCGAAGCCCCCGGTTCCAATGCCGCGAAAATCTCGGGGTGGGGCAGGCAGACGCGGGCGCTGTCGCCTTCGGCCGGGTCAAGATCAAAGCGGAACCTCGCCCCCTCGGCCAGATCCTCGCCCTCAGCCTTGAAAACCCCGACCCGCAGCTTTGGCCCCTGAAGATCGGCCAGAACCGCGATCGGGCGGCCGGTATCGGCCTCTATCTTGCGGATGATGTCGTAGCGGGCCTTTTGGTCGTCCTGGGTGCCATGGCTCATATTCAGGCGAAACACATCGGCGCCCGCCTCATAAAGCGCGCGGATGGTCTTATAGTCGCTCGACGACGGCCCCAGCGTGGCCACGATCTTTACATTGCGAAGGCGTCTCATCGAACATCGTCCTTGTTTGCGTTAACATTGCGTCCTGGCCTCTATGACCCAATTCCGTGCTTGCGGCAACTGGTGCATAATGCGGCTTTGGCGTAAATCCCTTTCACCCATAACCCGTGACCCTATCATGACATTCCAGCCTTTTCGAATTTTACATGCCGACCGCCCATCCCGCTGGCTTGTTACCTGCGATCACGCCACCAATGCCGTGCCGCCCGCGATCGGCGCGCTTGGCATTGCCCCCGAAGATATGAACCGCCATATCGCCTATGATCCGGGGGCCGCCGGCCTGACCGAGGCGCTGGCCACAAAGCTGGACGCCCCCGCGATCCTATCGGGCTTCTCGCGTCTGGTGATCGACCCCAACCGGGGCGAGGATGACCCGACGCTGATCATGCGCCTTTATGACGGGACCATCATCCCCGCCAACCGCCATGTGGATGCGGCCGAAACCCATGCGCGGCTTGAAAGCCTTTACCGCCCCTATCACGCGGCCTATGCCGAACTTGCGGCAAAACACGCCGACCGGGTGATCTGCGCGGTGCATTCCTTCACGCCATGCCTGCGCGGCCGCAGCCCCCGGCCCTGGCAGGTGGGCGTGCTTTATTCGCATCTTGATCCCCGCCTTGCCCTGCCCCTGATCGCCCGCCTTCAGGCAAGCGGCATCTGTACCGGCGATAATGAACCCTATCTGGGCCATCTTGAAGGCGACGCCATCGCCCGCCACGCGCTAAAGCACGGCCGCCCGAATGTGCTGATCGAACTGCGCAACGATCTTATTGCGGATCGGGAAGGTCAGGCCTTGTGGGCGGCGCGACTTGCCCCCATTTTGCAAGAAACCCTTGCCCAATCCGGTTTGTGAAGGAGGCCCCATGCCCGATATCGACGACCAGACCCAAACAGAACTTGAAGCCGCAGCCTTTCGCACCTTGCGCCATCACCTGATGGAAAAGCGCGCCGATGTGCAAAACATCGACTTGATGAACCTTGCAGGCTTTTGCCGCAACTGCCTGTCGCGCTGGTATCAGGAAGCCGCGAATGAGCGTGGGATCAGCATGGACAAGGCCGAAGCACGGCAGATCGTCTACGGTATGCCCTATGAGGAATGGCGCGCGGCCCATCAGACCCCGGCAGATGCCGACAAGCAGGCGGCTTTCGTCAAGGCCTTTGCTGAAAACGTCGGAGAAGCCAAATGATTGCCGGGTCACATGTTGT
>JBATTI010000568.1:0-2536 GCA_049670445.1 Albidovulum sp.
GCGCCGCATGGCTGATCACCGCCCTGCGCGCGGCCGGGGCTACCGTAACCCCATATGCCTGCCCCGGTGAGCCAGACCTGCCGGGGTTGGAGGCCGCCTTGGCCGCCGCCAGATCTGCAAATGCTGAGTGTGTCGTGGCCTTGGGCGGCGGCGCGGCGATTGATCTTGGCAAGGCCGTGGCAGCACTCCTGCCTGCCAAAAGCTGTCCGCTTGACCACCTTGAAGTAGTCGGGCGCGGCTTGCCCCTGACCGAAAAGCCCTTGCCCTTTATCGCACTGCCCACCACCGCCGGCACGGGGGCCGAGGCCACCAAGAACGCCGTCATCGACGTGCCGTCCCACCGCCGCAAGGTCAGCCTTCGTGATGACCGCATGATCGCGCAACTGGCGATCATTGATCCGGCATTGACCGACCAAGCCCCGCGCGCGGTCACCCTTGCCTCTGGCCTTGATGCCATCACTCAGGTGATTGAGCCTTACCTGTGCACCCGCGCCAACGCCTATACCGATGCGCTGTGCCGCACGGCGATCCCGCTGGGCCTTGCCGCCCTTCACCGGCTTATGCAGGGCGAAGACCCGCAAGCGCGCGATCAGATGGCATGGGTCAGCCTTTCAGGCGGTCTTGCCCTTGCCAATTCCGGTCTTGGTGCCGTGCATGGATTTGCGGGCGCTATCGGTGGTGCGACCGGTGCGGCCCATGGCGCGATTTGCGGTGCGCTTTTACCGCATGTGCTGGCGATGAACATGGCCCATGCCCCCTCAGCGCGGATGGATGAAGTGCAGCACTGGCTGGCGCAAACCTTCGGCGCCAAAGATGGGATCGCAGCTTTGCTGCGCTGGTCGCAAGACCACGGCCTGCCCAACCTTGCGGCCCTTGGCCTTCAACCTAAAGACCACCCCGCCATCAGCATAGCAGCGCTTGAAGCATCTTCCATGAAGGCCAACCCCTTCACGCCCAGCCTGGCCGATCTTGCCGGCGTTCTGGCCGCAGCTTAGCGCGGTCTAAAGCGTTTCGACTTTATCCTGAGCCATCCAGTATCAGCCAACGCATTGAAATCTTCGATTTCAGGCAGCGTTGGGTGCATCAGGTTAAAGTCGAAACGCCCGAACCCGCGCCATTAGACCCGCGCGACCCTTCGCGCCTCGTCCAGCAAAGCGGCGATAACCGGGGTATGCGGCTCTCGCCAGGGCGCGATCAGCCCGACAAGATGGCGCGCCTCACCGTCTGAGATGGGCACCGCCACCAGCCCCGATCCCTTGCCAAACATGTCCGAAATCGTCTGGGTCACGATTGACGCCCAACGCCCCGTTGCCACATGCGCCACCAGCGCTATCGACGAATTCGATTCGACCGTGGGCACAACCGACGCCCCGGCCTCTGACAAATGCTGGGTAATGATCCGCCGGTTTTGCATGTTTTCGGTCAAAAGGCACAAAGGCTGTTCCGCCGCCTCTTTCCAGGTGACCGAGGCATGCCCGGCAAGCGGCGCGCCAGCCGCCACCAGCAACCGATAAGTTTCTTGGTAAAGCGGCACCTGCGCCACCCGGCCCAACGGTTCATTGTCCAGATATGTAACACCTGCATCAATCTCCAGCCGATCGATGTTTTCCAAAATCTCATAGGATGTCTGCGACAAGATCGTAACCCTGACATTCGGGTTGCGCGCGATAAAAGGCACCGTAAGTTGTGACACCATCGGCAAGGCGGTCGGTATGACCCCAAGCCGCAGGTTCCCCGACACGCCCGACCGCAAGGCGCGCATCTCTTCGCGCATGGTCCGCGCGTCACCGACGATCCGCAAGGCCCAATCCAAAACCCGCAGCCCTTCAGGTGTCAGCCCCTGAAACCGCGCCCCGCGAAAGACCAGTTGCACGCCAAGCTGCCCCTCAAGCTGTTTGATGGCACTTGAAAGCGACGGCTGCGTCACCCCCACGACTTCAGCTGCGCGGCCAAAATGGCGCTCATTGGCCAAAGCGATGAACATTTCCAGTTTTTCGATCATCTGCGGACTCTACCTCCCCGAACCGGCCTCGGAAAGACAGCTTTGTCATTGTCCATCCCGGCGCGCATGACTACATCTCTTTGCATGAGACGCTTTATCCCCTTCTTGAAATCGCCGCCGCTTGTTTCCGTCATCCGCTTGCAAGGCACCATTGCTGCGGGCGGTCGAACCGGCGGTCTGAATGATGCAAGCCTTGCGCCGGTGTTGGAACGCGCCTTTCGCAAGGGCAAACCCCGCGCCGTGGCGCTGGTGATCAACTCGCCCGGCGGCTCTCCGGTGCAATCCTCGCTGATTGCCGCGCGCATTCGTCGGCTGGCGGAGGAAAAGAAAATTCCCGTCCATGCCTTCGTCGAAGATGTCGCGGCTTCGGGCGGCTACTGGCTTGCCACCGCCGCCGACGACATCTGGGTTGATGGCAGCTCTGTCGTTGGCTCCATAGGCGTGATTTCTGCGGGATTTGGCTTTCCCGAACTTCTTGCCCGCCACGGGGTCGAACGCCGCGTTCATACCGCCGGTAGCTCCAAAAGCTTTCTC
>JBATTI010000569.1:0-2551 GCA_049670445.1 Albidovulum sp.
TTTGGTGCCATCGGCCCTTTGATGCGGCGGCTGGAAGGGCAAGGGGTTAATCCGGTGACACTGTGCATCGGGGCGATGCGGCATTTTCGCACCCTGCACGCCGCGGCCTCTGCGCCGGGCGGGGCGGCCGAGGGCATTGCCCGGATGCGCCCGCCGGTTTTCGGGCCGCGCCGTGACCGCATGCTGAAACAAGCGCAAGGCTGGGGGATGCACCGGCTGGAACAAGCACTGGGGCTGTTGGTTGAAACCGATCTGACCCTGCGCTCAACCTCGCGCGCCCCGACCATGGCGGTGATGGAGCGCGCGCTTATCCGTCTGGCAATGATGCCAAGATGAGCGTTTGGTTCCGGTTTGCCCGCGCGCTTCGCCCGGCAATTGCCCGCCCATCCCCGACCGAGACTTTGCGCGCCGCGATTGGTGTTGCACTTGGGCTTTTGGTAACAGGTTTCTTGGTCAAGGCCCTGCCGCATTTCGGCGCGGAACCGCCACCGTTCTTGATCGCGCCGCTGGGCGCCACGGCGTTTTTGCTTTTCGCGGTGCCAAACAGCCCGCTGGCGCAGCCATGGTCGGCGGTTGTCGGCAACTTTCTGTCGGCGCTGGCGGCATTGCTGGTGATCCGAGTTATCCCCAACCCCTTGCTTGGCACCTCGATTGCCGTCGGCCTGGCGGTTATGGCGATGAGTCTGGTCCGTGCCATGCATCCGCCGGGCGGCGCTGTGGCACTTTTGATCGGGCTTTCAGGGCCGGGTCTGCCCTTCTCCTTCGCGCTGTCGCCGGTTTTGCTGGCCACGGTGCTTTTGGTGGGGTTGGCTGTTCTTTACAATCGCGCCACAGGGCGGGTCTATCCGTTTCGCCAGCCGCCCGAGACCAGCGCGCATGGCACCAAAGACCCCGCCCCGGACCGCCGCCTTGGCCTTTCCGGGCAAGATCTGTGGGTGATTTTGCAAAGAATGAACCTTGACGCCAACATCGGCCCCGAAGACCTTGCCCGCCTGATCGGCATTGCCGAGGTCGAGGCCACAGCCCGCCATTTAGGCGAGCTGACCGCCCAAGATATCATGTCGCGCGATGTGGTAAGCGTTCTTCCCGATGCCCGATTGGATGCGCTTTCGGAGGTTTTTCGCGCGCATCGGTTCAAGACGCTGCCGGTCTTGGATACCGAAGGCCGCTACTTGGGTCTTTTGTCACAAGCGGCACTTCTGGGTCTGCAGGGCAATCAGCTGACGGCCGCGCAAATCATGTCAACAACCACACCAACTGTTGGCACAGATGTGCCGGTTGCGCGGCTTTTGGCGCTTTTGGCGGATGGCGGCCAACAATCCGTGCCGGTGATGACAGGCGCTCAGCTTGCCGGTCTCGTCACAAGAAGCGACATGATCGAGGCACTGGCCCATGCTTTGCGCCACTAAGCCCCTGATGCGGCCTATAGGACCATCGGGTCCGGCATGGCCGCCAATTTGTCGATTGTTGCGCAGGGCCTTAGCGACTATCTGGGTCACACACCTGCGCGATTGGCGTATTTGCGGGCAATGGCGCGCTGACGGGGCAGCCACAACACGGGCCGTATAAATGGAATTCACATCATCCGAGGCGGAGACTCTGGCAGGCATTTTGCGCTGGCGGCGTGACACCAGACATTTTCGCACAGACCCCGTGCCCGAGGCGGTCCTGAACCGGCTGCGCTGCGCGATGGAATTTGCGCCGTCGGTCGGCAATGCACGGCCTTGGCGGGTGATCCGGGTGCGCGACATGGTGCTGCGCGCAGAAATTCGCGGGGTGTTTGCGGGTTGTAACGCAGCGGCAGCGGCGGAATATGACGATCAGGCCCGCGATGAATATCTGCGGCTGAAACTCGCGGGCCTTGACGCCGCGCCCGAACATCTGGCGGTCTTCACGGTCACCGACCCTGCCGAAGGGCGCGGCCTTGGGCGGCGCACGATGCCCGAAACCCTGCACCAATCCACCGCAATGGCGATCCATACGCTTTGGCTGACGGCGCGGGCGGAAAACCTTGGGCTGGGGATGGTGTCGATCCTGGAACCCGGCGCGGTAGAGCGGATATTCGACGTGCCCGAAGGTTGGGAATTTTCGGCCTATCTGTGCCTTGGCTGGCCAGAGTTCATGGATGATACCCCGCTTTTGCACCGCGTTGGCTGGCAAGAGAACCAGCCGACAGAATGGGAAGAAAGATAGCGGCCAAACCCCTCAGCGCGCCAGCGCCAGAAGCCCCGGCACATCAAGATGCGCCTCCATGTGATCGGCAAGCGCGTCAAGCGTCGCCTCGACCGTGGCGCCGTAGTTGGCCGAAGCGGGGGCGCCAAGCTGCGCAAGGAAGGCGGCGCGGAACGCATCACCGCTGAACATGCCGTGCAGATAGCTGCCCATGATCCGCCCGTCGGGGGTGGTCGCGCCCTCTGGCTGGCCATCGATATGGGCGAAGGGTCGTGCGCGGGCCGGACCGTCAGAGCGGCCGATATGGATCTCATACCCCTCCATCGGAGCACCGCTTTGCGCATGGGTCGCCGTTACCCGCGTCAGGCGTTTGTCGGGG
>JBATTI010000570.1:0-4751 GCA_049670445.1 Albidovulum sp.
TCGGCAAACCCACCTGTCGAGAAGGCGCGCAAGAGATTAAGGGAAGCAGCCGCCTGGGTATAGGCCTGCAACATCCGCGCCGGATCCGGGACGCGCGACGCTTCGGTAAAGTCAAACCCATTGATAATGTCACCGCGGTAAGATGGCAGTTCCACCCCGCCGATAACTTCGGTGCCTGCCGAGCGCGGCTTTGCGAATTGCCCGGCAACCCGGCCGATTTTCACGACCGGCACCTTGGCCCCCCAGGTCAGCACAATCGCCATCTGCAGGATCACTTTGAACGTGTCGCGGATATTATCGGCAGAAAACTCGGAAAAACTTTCCGCGCAGTCACCACCTTGCAACAAGAAAGCCCGGCCGGCCGAAACCTCCCCCAATGCTTTCTTGAGCTTGCGCGCCTCGCCGGCAAAGACCAGCGGCGGATATTTTGCAAGCTGCGCCTCTACCGCATTCAACGCTGCAACATCGGTGTAATCGGGCATCTGCACACGTGGCAGCTTGCGCCAATCTGACTTGTTCCAGGTCTCTGTCATGGTCTTCTCCCGCGGCGTTTTGGCGATAGCAATCAGCGTTTATACTGCACTTGCAACGCATGCAAACCGGTAGCGCCACAATTGTCCTTGCAGGTGCCTGAAATTGGTGGTTCTGATACCGAAACGACAACAACAGGTCGCATTATGCAGACACTCCTCGGACGCGGCAGAAATGAGGGCTCTGAAAATCATCGCACCAAGCGATTTGTTTTCCTACTTCTTGACAATTTTACGATGCTTTCGTTCGCCGGCGCAGTGGAGCCATTGCGTATCGCAAACCGCATAATTGGCTGGGAGGCCTATAGCTGGTCCTTGGCGGGCGAGAGCGGTCAGGAAACGATTTGCTCGAACGGGACCGCCTTCAAACTTGACATGGGTTTGGCCGAGATTGGCCGCGAAGACGCGATATTGGTGTGCGGCGGCATAGACGTGCAAAAAGCAACGACCAAACCGGTTCTAAGCTGGCTTCGGCGAGAGGCTCGGCGTGGTGTGGCCCTGGGCGGCCTTTGCACCGGAACCTATACGCTTGCGCGGGCGGGCCTGCTGGACGGCAAACGCGCCACGATTCACTGGGAAAATCAAGACAGTTTCCTGGAAGAATTTGAGGAAGTGCGTCTGACAAAATCGGTCTTCGTGCTTGACGGTAACCGCATGTCGACCGCTGGCGGCACTGCGTCGATTGACCTTATGCTCAAGATCATCGCGCAGGATCACGGCGAAGATACCGCGAATACCGTGGCCGACCAGTTGATTTATTCCTCGATCCGCACCGATCGCGACACGCAAAGACTGTCGATTCCAACCCGTATCGGGGTGCGCCACCCAAAGCTGAGCCAAGTTATCCAGATCATGGAAAACAGCATCGAAGATCCGATCAGCCCGGCGCAACTGGCCTCTGATGTTGGCATGTCGACGCGGCAACTTGAACGGCTTTTCCGCCGCTATCTTAATCGCAGCCCCAAACGCTATTATATGGAGCTGCGCCTGCAAAAGGCCCGCAACCTGTTGATGCAGACCGATATGAGCGTGATCAATGTCGCACTGGCCTGTGGTTTCGCAAGCCCGTCGCACTTTTCCAAATGTTACCGCGCACATTATCAGACGACCCCCTACCGCGAGCGTGGGTCATTGGGGAATTCGACGGGTGGCCGCCTTTCCATTTAGGAATTGGGCTGCGACTTTCGGCGTCACACAGGCCAAACCATTTAAGCTTAAAACAAATTTCCGCATCTTTTCGCAAGATTATTGCGCGACCTTACGTAAGCGATGCAAGCTGCGGGATTTTCTTTGCAATTTCGCGCGGGCGAATTACTCTTGCGTCAGGATAAAGATCCAACATGGGAGACTACAATGAAAAAACTTCTTGCCGCCACTGCGGTAAGCGCTCTGTTCGCAGGCGTTGCAAATGCCGAAGACGTCAAGCTTGGCATCGTATTCGGTTTCACCGGGCCGATTGAATCACTGACGGGTTCGATGGCTGCCGCTTCCGAGGCCGCGATCGCCGAGGTAAACGCATCGGGCCTGTTCATGGATGGCGCGACGGTGTCTTCGGTTCGTGCGGATTCGACCTGCATCGATGCAGCCGCTGCCACCGCCGCGACCGAACGCCTCGTCACTTCTGACAAAGTCGCAGGCATTATCGGTGGCGATTGCTCCGGTGTGACCGCAGCTATGCTGGCGAATGTGGCGGTTCCGAACGGTGTTGTGATGATCTCGCCTTCAGCGACATCGCCTGCCCTTTCAACGGCCGAAGACCAGGGCCTGTTCTTCCGCACCTCGCCATCCGATGCGCGCGAGGGCGAAGTTGCAGCGCAGATCATGATGGAACGCGGCGTTAAGTCGGCGGCGCTGACCTATTCCAACTCTGACTACGGCAAGGGTCTGGCCGAATCGATTCAAAAATCATTCGAGGCAATCGGCGGCGAGATCACCATCTCTGCGGCACATGAAGACGGCAAGGCGGACTATTCGGCCGAAGTTGCTTCCTTGGCCTCAGCGGGCGGCGATATCTTGATCGTTGCAGGCTATCTTGACCAGGGCGGCGCAGGTGTTATCCGCGCAGCACTTGATACGGGCGCCTTTTCGCTCTTCGAGCTTCCCGGCGGCATGATCGGTGACAATCTGACCAAGAATATCCCGGAGGGGCTGGAAGGCTCTTATGGGCAGGTGCCGGGAACTGACGCGCCAGGCATGAAAATCCTTGCCGACGCTTCGGGCGGCGCTTTCGACGTGAACTCTCCTTACACGCCGGAAAGCTACGATTCCGCAGCCCTGATGCTGCTCGCGATGCAGGCCGCAAATTCGACCAAATCCGCCGATTACGCCCCTAAGATCATGGATCTTGCCAATGCGCCGGGTGAAAAGATCTATCCCGGCGAATTGGCCAAGGCACTTCAACTGATCAAAGACGGTCAGGATATCGACTATGAAGGTGCGTCATCGGTCGAACTGATCGGGCCGGGTGAATCCGCTGGTCGCTACCGCGAAATCGAAGTGAAGAACAATGTGATTGAGACGATCAAGTTCCGTTGATCTGATCGGTCTTTTGGGGCCGGCCGACAATCTTCGGCCTGCCTCTTCCATAAAAATACCTGCCCATGGGCCCTGCCCTTGAAGCGCGCGATACCGGGGTGCAAATGATCGTCGTTGAAAACCTGCACAAGCATTTTGGCGGATTTCGTGCCGTTGATGGGGCTTCCATCGAAATTGCAAAAGGCTCCATCACCGGCCTTATCGGCCCGAACGGTGCCGGAAAATCGACGCTTTTCAACGTCATCGCGGGGGTTCATCAGCCCACCTCCGGTCGGGTGATCATGGATGGCGAAGATGTAACCGGCCTGCCACCGCATGAGCTGTTTCACAAAGGCTTGCTGCGCACCTTCCAGATAGCGCATGAATTTTCATCAATGACAGTGCGCGAAAACCTGATGCTGGTCCCTGCGGGCCAATCCGGCGAAACCCTGTGGAACGCCTGGTTCGCCCGCGCGCGCATCCGCGAGGAAGAGGCAATCTTGGCGAAGAAAGCCGATGAAGTCCTTGATTTTCTGACAATATCGCACCTGTCCGACGAAAAGGCCGGAAACCTTTCGGGGGGGCAGAAGAAGCTGCTTGAGCTTGGCCGTACGATGATGGTTGAGGCAAAAGTGGTGTTTTTGGATGAGGTCGGTGCGGGTGTGAACCGCACGCTTTTGAACACCATCGGTGATGCCATCATCCGCCTGAACAAAGAGCGCGGCTACACGTTTTGTGTCATTGAACATGACATGGATTTTATTGGCCGTTTGTGCGACCCGGTCATTGTCATGGCGGAAGGCAAGGTGCTGGCCACCGGATCGGCCGATAACATCATGCAAAATGAGGCGGTGATCGAAGCCTATCTTGGCCGTGGACTGAAGAACAAGGTCAAGGCGGAGGCCGGCGCATGAGCGAACCATACCTTATCGGTGCGGGAATGACGGGCGGTTATGGCGCGACCGATATTTTGCATGACTGTACTTTGTCGGTGGAAAAAGGTCAGGTCGCGGTCATCGTCGGCCCCAATGGCGCGGGCAAATCAACCGCGATGAAGGCGGTTTTCGGCATGCTCAGGCTGCGCGCTGGCCATGTGAAACTGGATGGGGAGGATATCACCCATCTGAGCCCGCAAGACCGCGTCGCCAAAGGCATGGCATTCGTGCCGCAAACCAACAATGTCTTCCCCTCGATGTCGGTCGAGGAAAACCTTGAGATGGGCGCTTTCCTACGCCGCGATGACATCGCCGCAACGATGGAGCAGGTCTATCAGCTGTTCCCCATCTTGAAAGACAAGCGCCGTCAGGCCGCAGGTGAATTGTCGGGCGGTCAACGCCAGCAGGTCGCCGTCGGCAGGGCGCTGATGACCAAGCCCAAACTCCTGATGCTTGATGAACCGACGGCGGGCGTATCGCCCATCGTCATGGACGAGCTTTTCGACAGGATCATCGAAGTGGCGCGCACCGGCATTTCAATATTGATGGTCGAACAAAACGCCCGACAAGCCCTTGAAATAGCCGACCAGGGATATGTTCTGGTGCAAGGCGGCAATCGTTACACAGACACCGGCACCGCCCTTTTGGCGGACCCGGATGTCCGCCGGACTTTCTTGGGCGGATAGCCGCGGTGATGGTTGCTGATACCCCCCGCAACCGCTCAAACCTTCCGGAACAAGGTAGCGCGCATTCAGGCCGATCAGGTTGTGAT
>JBATTI010000571.1:0-2723 GCA_049670445.1 Albidovulum sp.
CTTGTCGGTGGTGGGCGAACGCGCCCCTGAAGTGGCCCGCTATCTGCGCACCGGCGCCACCGACCCGATACCTTCGGGCCCCGAAGCGGTGCCCTATTTGCAAGCGTTGAACATCTGGTTCCAGTTGCAAAAGATTGCTGAGGAAAACGCCGCCATGCGCGCGCGCCGCCGGGCCGAGGCCGAGGCCGGGCCATCCGCAGTGGCGGGTTCTTTTGCGATGGTTCTTGACCGTTTGGCAGGCACCAAGGGGGGGCAGGCGGCCGTTGCGGCGGCCTTGCCCCGGCTGATGGTTGCCCCCACCATGACCGCCCATCCGACCGAGGCCAAGCGCGTCACGATTTTGGAGATTCACCGCCGTATCTATCGGCGTCTGGTCAAGCTTGAAACCCAACGCTGGACCCCGCGTGAACGTGCCCGCCTCATTGATAAGATCCGCAATGAGATTGACCTCTTGTGGCTGACGGGTGAGTTGCGCCTTGAACGGCCCAGCCTTGACGATGAAATCGCATGGGGCCTGCAATTTTACCGCGACTCGATCTTTGACGCGGTGCCACGGCTGTTTGAGCAGTTTCAGGAGGCGTGCGATCTGTGCCTGCACGACCAGCCGAAAGACCATCTTCGGCCCTGCATCCGCTTTCATTCCTGGATCGGCGGCGACCGCGACGGCAACCCCAATGTGACCGTGAATGTGACGGCCCGCGCCGTCGCCGCCGGGCGGATGGCCGCGTTGGATTGCCATATAGATGGGGTGCGGCTGGCGGCAGAGCGGTTATCGGTTTCAGCGCGGATTGCATCGGTGCCCGAGGTTGCGAAAGCGCTGTTGGCGGCGATCATCGCGGATGACCAAAGTCTGGTCGCGCGCAACCCCGGCGAGGTTTTCCGCCAAGCCCTGAGTGCCATCACCCGAAAGCTGGAGGCAACCCGCAAGGGCGACGGGGGCTATGTCGCCCCGCATGAATTGGTCCGCGATCTGGTCGCGGTGGAATCTGCACTGGATGCCTCTGGGGCGGGGGCTTTGGCGGCCCAGTATCTTTTGCCACTGCGGTGGCGCGCCGAGGTTTTCGGCTTTCGCAGTCATGCTTTGGATGTGCGCCAGAACTCGGCTGCGATCAATGCGGCCCTTGCCGAGATTTTTGCCCTGACCGGGCCTGCCACCACCGAAGACAGCACCGGGTGGGACGCGCGCATGGCGGCCGATCTTGGCGCAGAGACGCTTGCGCCGGTGTCGCTTGATGCGCTTACCCCGCTGTCGGCCGATCTTCTGGCGCTGTTGCGGCTGATGCAGATGCCAAAGCCGGGGCAAGACCCCGAGGCATTCGGATCATTCATCGTCTCGATGACCCGCAAGGCAAGTGATCTTCTGGCCGTCCATTGCCTTGCCCGCCACGCGCTTGCGGGCAGTGGGGTTGAACCTGAATATGCCCTTGGGCTGCGGGTCGTGCCTTTGTTTGAAACCATCGGTGATCTGCGCGCCGCACCCGATATTCTGACCGCCTATCTGAAAACCGCGCCTGCCCGCGCTGTGATCCGCGACAACAAGGGCCAGGTCGAGGTGATGCTGGGCTATTCCGACAGCAACAAGGACGGCGGTTTTTTATGTTCCACATGGGAACTTGACCGCGCCCAAAGGCGTATTACGGCGCGGCTGGAAGAGCTTGGGCTGGTGGCGACCTTCTTTCACGGGCGCGGTGGTTCGGCCAGCCGTGGCGGTGCGCCGATGGAACGCGCCATCGCCGCGCAGCCCGGTGGCACCATCGACGGCAGCTTGCGTCTGACCGAACAAGGCGAAGTGGTTTCGGCGCGCTATGCCAACCGGGGCACGGCGCTGACCCATCTGGAGCTTTTGGCCTCATCCGTCTTGGCCCATGTTGTGGGCGGCAAGCCCGCGCATCTTGCCCGTCCCGATCATGATGAGGCGTTGGAAGCCCTGTCCGGCATGTCGCAGGCCGCCTATGCGGGGCTGGTAGAGACGCCGGGATTTGTAAGCTATTTCCAGCAATCAAGCCCGGTTGAGGAACTTTCGTCCTTGCGCATCGGTTCGCGCCCGGCACGCCGCACCGGGGCGCAGACATTGGACGATCTGCGCGCCATTCCATGGGTTTTCGCCTGGTCGCAAAACCGCCATCTGATCACCGGCTGGTATGGCTTTGGCTCTGCCGTGGCGTCCTTTCTGCAGGTGCGTGGCGATGACGGGCTTGATCTGTTGCGAGAGATGTTCGGCACATCGAAGCTTTTCCGCCTGATCGTCGATGAAGTTGAAAAAGCCCTTTATCATACCGACATGGGCCTGTCCGCGCGCTACGCAACCCTTGTGCCGGATGAGGCGACACGCAAGGTGATCTTTGCCAAGGTGCGCGCCGAACATGCCGCAACCCTTGCGGCGGTCTTGTCGATCAGCGGCGAAACCGCATTGGCCGAACGCTTTCCGATGTTTCGCGAACGTTTCGATCGGGTGCGCTTGCATCTGGAACGGATCGGCACGCTGCAAGCCGGGTTGTTGGCCGAGGAACGGCAAGGCAAGCGCACCGAGGCTGCGATGGTACCGCTTTTATTGTCGATGAACTGTATTGCCGCCGGCCTTGGCTGGACCGGATAAAGGAGAGACCGCGATGACGACAGGCTTTTTCACTGAGGATCTTGCGAAGCGCGACCCCGAGGTATTCGGGTCGATCACGGCCGAACTTGGCCGTCAGCGCGACGAGATCGAGCTGATCGCCAGCGAG
>JBATTI010000572.1:0-2650 GCA_049670445.1 Albidovulum sp.
ATTACGACCCGGCGCTGAAGCAAGCGCGGCTGGCGCTTTTGCACGCCGAACCGGGCTTTACCTTCACCGAAGCTATGCTGGAAGAGCCTGGGCGCATTGCGGCTGACATGGCCGCGTTTCGCCCCGATGTGGTGGTGCATCTGGCCGCCCAAGCCGGTGTGCGCTATAGCCTCGAGGCTCCGCGCAGCTACCTCACCTCGAATATCGAGGGCACGTTCAATGTGATGGAGTCGGCACGCGATTGCGGGGTCAAACATCTTTTGCTGGCCTCCACCTCCTCGGTTTACGGCGCCAATACGGAAATGCCCTACCGCGAGACGGACAAGGCCGATACCCAGGTATCGCTTTATGCCGCGACCAAGAAGGCGACCGAGGCGCTAAGCCATTCCTGGGCGCATCTTTGGGGGCTTCCCACCACCTGTTTTCGCTTTTTCACCGTCTATGGCCCCTGGGGGCGGCCCGATATGGCGCCGTTCAAATTCACCAAGGCGATTTTGGCGGGCGAGACGATCGATGTCTACGGGCAGGGGCAGATGTACCGTGACTTCACCTATGTGACCGACCTTGTGCGCGCCATCGGGCTGTTGATTGATGCGGTCCCGGAGCGTCCAGCCAGCCCCGATGCGATCAAGCCGGGTGACAGCCTGTCGACGGTCGCACCTTGGCGGGTGGTCAATATCGGCAATGGCGAAAAGGTCGCCCTGGGCGATTTTATCGCAGCAATTGAGGCTGCGACCGGAAAGGCGGCGGTCAAGAACTTCATGGGGATGCAAAAGGGCGATGTTGTTGCAACCTGGGCCGATGCCAGCCTGTCGCGGCGCTTGACGGGCTTTCAGCCCGAAACGGACATCCGCGAAGGCATGTTGAAATTCGTTGACTGGTATCGCAGCTATTATCAGCTCTAGACAGGCTTCGGTGCGGGCCTTGGCGATTCACCTCTTGACCTGCCTTGGGGGTTTGACTAGGCAGCACTCCGGATGGCTAGGTAGCTCAGCTGGTTAGAGCACGCGACTCATAATCGCGGGGTCGGGGGTTCGAGTCCCCCCCTCGCCACCACTTCACCCTCCGACGATAGCCGATGGCATCCGATTTATCCCGGTTCATAAGGGATATTTTGACGCTATTTGTCGGATTTCATCCAGTTTGATCTACTGCGATACCCCCACATTGGGGGTGCTTTGGGGGTTACGGGGACGTACCAAGGAGAGTGATATCCCCAGATGCCATTGAGCGACGCCGCAATTTGAAACTTGAAGCCGCGCGAGAATGCCAACAGAACCGCTGATTTCGATGGTCCCTATGTGTTCGTACCCCGGCTTTGGCAAGACAGGGGCAATGACCGCTCTGGGGCGTCGTCGGCGGCAAGGCCTCGTCTGGTTTGAGGGCTGACAGAAGTGGTCTGTGCGGCCATGGGGCGGCGTTTGTTGCCCGGTTGCACGGTGGTTCAGGCATGGCGGTATTTTTGCGAATGATTATCAATACTGTTTACAGTTGCGAATACTTCTCATAAGCAGAAGGGGCGGATGTGCCGATAGGATGTGTGAAATGCTTGGGCGAAATCTTCGATCGTTGATGGTTGCTGTTGCGGGCCTTGTCATGATGGGGCAGGGCGCGCTTGGCCAGGACGATAAATTCAAGGTGGTTACGACCTTTACCATTATCGCCGACATGGCCCGTCATGTGGCCGGTGACGCCGCGGTGGTGGAATCGATCACCAGAGCCGGGGCCGAGGTGCATGGCTATCAACCGACACCGCGCGACATTATCCGGGCCCAAGACGCCGATCTGATCTTGTGGAACGGTCTTAATCTGGAGCTGTGGTTTGAACAGTTCTTCGGCAATCTTCGCGATGTGCCAAGTGCGATCTTGACCGATGGGATCGTGCCCATGGGTATCACTGAAGGCGAATATACCGGCAGGCCGAACCCCCATGCATGGATGAGCTTGGACAATGCAACCATCTATGTCGATAACATTCGCGATGCCTTCTCAAGACATGATCCGCAAAACGCCGCGATCTATTCGGCCAATGCCGAAACCTACAAGCAAGAGATCGCGTCGGCCATCGCGCCCCTGCGCGCTGCTGTTCTGGCTGTGCCAGAGCAAAAACGCTGGCTTGCCACTTGCGAAGGGGCGTTCAGCTATCTGATCCGCGACTTTCAGATGAAAGAGCTTTATCTGTGGCCGATCAACGCCGAAGCACAAGGGACCCCCCAACAGGTACGCAAGGTGATCGACGCTATCCGCGAAAACAGCATTCCGGCCGTGTTTTGCGAAAGCACGGTGTCGCAGGCCCCCGCAAAGCAGGTCGCCCGCGAAACCGGCGCGCGCTATGGCGGGGTTCTTTATGTTGACAGTCTGACCGAGGCGGATGGCCCGGTGCCAAGCTATATCGATTTGTTGCGCGTCACCTCGCAGACCATCGTCGATGGGTTAAGCGAGTAGGGCGGGATGCGCGCGCGGCTTTGACAACCGGGGCTTTGGCCGCAAGAGGCCCCGACCCAAGATTGCGGCACAGGAGAATAAGCCATGTCTGACACCGCGCGCCCCGTCGTTGGCATCACCGCGAAGGGTGTCTATGTGACCTACCGCAACGGCCAAACCGCCCTGCGCGATGCCAGTTTTGAGGTGCCGACCGGCACCATCACCG
>JBATTI010000573.1:0-1595 GCA_049670445.1 Albidovulum sp.
GCAGCCCAAGCCGCCCGGCATCTTGCGGGCCTGCCCGAGGCCGCACGGCTGAAGGATGAAATGGTCAAGGTCATCGTCGGCGAACGCAAATGGCCGACGCAATTGCAATATGCCATGTCGCAGCGGCGTTACTTTGATGCGCTGGCCACGGGCGGCCTCTTTTACCCACAGATGCATCCGCAGGCGCATTGGCTTGAAGATCTGCCCAACAAACGGCGGCGCTTCTTGATCCATTGGGCGGTCTATGACAGCGAAATCAATGTGCCGATCCTGTATTTGCTGGAGGTAGAGGATTCAGGACGCCGCGCCCTTCCCAAAGACGAAGGCCGCTGGCCCGCGGTGCAAGCGCATCTTCTGGCGCAATCCGTTAACGCCCTGAAACTGCTGACAATCGCCAAGGGCTTTGATACCGATTTTGATGATCTGCACCCCAAAAGGCTGCGCCGCATCTATCTTGGCCCGATGTATTCCAGCGCCTTCACCCTGCAAACCGGCCCGATTCGCGATGTTCTGGCCGATGCCAATGCGGCCCAGGGCGAAGACTGGGCGCTGGCCTGGACGGTGGAAGAGCTTGAAAGCGAACGCGTCGAGGTTGAAAAGGGCTGGTTTTCCAATCTCGACCGCGAGGTTTTCCGCCTTGATCCCTTCGCCGGGCGCGGCGCTGAAACCGGGGCCACGCGGGTCGAACGCAGCCTGATCCTGCCGCAAAAACCCTATCAGGTCCTGGCGGAAAAAGATCCCGAAGGCTTTCGCGCGATGAAGAAATATGTGGTCGGCCGCGATGGTCGGGTGATGGTCCAGGCGTGAATTACGGCCGCGGCCACGGGCGCTGCTGCCCGTGATCTTCGGACCAAATTGAAACAAGTGAGGATAAGGCATGAACACGCCGCGCGATGAGATGGAGCTGAAAGAAGAGGCGATCCGCGCCCATTATCGGGCCGCAACCGAAATGCTTATGGGCGTCGATCACGCACCGCGTCTGGCCGCCGCCAAACTTGCCGTGACCGCGGCCGAAAAATCACCCGACGTGGCCGCCATGCAGCGCCGGTTCCGTTCCACCACCCCCGGTCTTGTCACCCGCTCGATGACCCGCGCCGAAGGTGTGCGGATCATCGACCGCATGGCCACCACCGACGATGACGACCCGCTCACCTCCCCCGTTCAGGCCGCCGCCGCCCATGCCTTGCGCCGGGCTTTGTCAATCGCGCTGGCCTTAAGCGAGGCGTTTTCCGGCCAGACCGGCCTGGTCGAGCTGAAGAAGGCCAATCTTGAAAACCGCCTGCCCGCCGCCCGCGCCACCGAATTCACCGAACTTCTGGCCGCCGAGGCGCTTTTGACCCTGTCGGTCTTTGCCAATGCCACGGCCTTCCTTCTGGCCGAACATGCCAGCGAAGCCACTGTCGACATCGGCGCGGTGGAAGAGGTGCTGACCGACAACGCCCAACTGGCCCTGCATGGCGCGCTGTGGGAGCTGGATCAGGACATCGCGGTCTTTGCCAAGGATGAGCCGACGCTGATCGCCACCGTGCTCGCCTATGCCGAGCAACTGATGCAGAAGGTCAAGCTGCGCGCGGCCGCGGCGCCGCGGCTTGAGG
>JBATTI010000574.1:0-5097 GCA_049670445.1 Albidovulum sp.
CACAAAGCCGCGCCCGCGCCGCATCATCATGAAAAATCCCGATGATTGCCGCGCCGCGCGATTTCGCCTGTTCTATCAGGCCCAGAACCACCTCGCGGTTTCTTGCATCAAGCGACGCGGTGGGTTCATCCAGCAGCATCGCGGGATAGCGATGGGCAAAACCGCGCGCGATATTGACGCGTTGCTGTTCGCCGCCCGAAAATGTCGTGGGCGAAAGCTGCCAAAGCCTTTGCGGGATATTAAGCAGCGACAAAAGCTCCTCCGCGCGCGAAACGGCGCTGGCCTCGGCCACGCCAAGCGCCAAAAGCGGCTCTGCCACAACCCGGCGCGTCGGCACCCGCGGCACCACCCGCAAGAACTGGCTGACATAGCCCAGGGTTTCGCGCCGAAGCTGAATGATCTGGCGCGGGGTGGCGCGGGCGACATCGGTATCGCCCACCCGTATCACCCCGCCGAGGCTAAGGTAATTGCCGTAAATCATCCGCATCAGGGTCGATTTTCCCGCCCCCGACTGACCGGTCAGCGCCACACATTCGCCGGGCCGCACATGCAGATGCGCGCCGGACATGACCGGAATAACAGCACCGCCCTGATTATGGAGCGTGAAGCTTTTGGAGAGGTTTTCGATCGCGATCATGGCATCAAACCTGCAAGACAGAAGAAACAAGAAGCTGGGTATAGGCGGCTTGCGGGTCGTCAAGGACCTGATCGGTCAGGCCCTGTTCGATGACGCGGCCGTCCTTCATCACCATCAGCCGGTCGGCCAAAAGCCGGGCCACGGCAAGATCATGGGTCACGATGATCACCGACAGGCCCATATCGCGCACCAGACCGCGCAACAAATCCAACAGCCGCGCCTGCACGCTGACATCAAGCCCGCCGGTCGGTTCATCCATGAAGACCAGTCGCGGCGCGGTGACCAGATTGCGCGCGATCTGCAAGCGCTGCTGCATACCGCCCGAAAACGCAGTCGGGCGGTCATCAATCCGCTCTGCCGCAATCTCTACCTTACCCAGCCAATCGGTGGCGGCATGGCGGATCGCCCCGTAGCTGCGCGCCCCCACAGCCATCAGCCGTTCGCCGACATTGCCGCCCGCCGAAACCCCCATGCGCAGCCCGTCGCGCGGGTTTTGATGCACAAAGGCCCATTCGGTGCGACCAAGCGTGCGGCGCTCTGGCTCTGGCATGGTCAGCGTGTCGCGCAGGCCTTGGGCGGTGCGATAAATCACCCGGCCTTCATCCGGCTGGCTATGCCCGGCCAGACAGCCCAGCAATGTGGATTTGCCCGACCCGGATTCGCCGACAATCCCCAAAACCTCGCCCGGCCAAAGATCAAAGCCCACCCCAGCGCAGCCCATGCGCGCGCCGTAGCGTTTGGTCAGGCCCTCAACGGCCAAAAGCGGGCCGTCCTGCGCTGCGGCCATCATGTTGCGATCAAGCGCCGTCATGCCACATCCCCCTCTGGTGCCTGCCGCCCGCTATGGCCATGGGCACGGCGTCCGCCGCAAAAATCGGTGTCAGAGCAGACGAACATCCGCCCGCCCGCATCATCGGTGATCACCTCATCCAGATAGCTTTGCGAAGCGCCGCAAAGTTCGCAATCATGCGCGGCCTTCGTCGGCTCAAACGGATGATCCGAGAAATCAAGGCTGACAACCTGGGCATAGGGCGGCAGCGCATAGATCCTTTGTTCGCGCCCCGCGCCAAACAGCTGAATCGCCGCCATTCCGCCAAGCTTCGGGTTGTCGAATTTCGGGATCGGCGACGGGTCCATCACATAGCGCCCCTCAACCCGGACCGGATAGGCGTAAGCGGTGGCAATCGCGCCGTGTCGCGCGATATCTTCATATAGTTTCACATGCATCAGCCCGTATTCTTCCAGCGCATGCATCCGCCGGGTTTCGCTTTCGCGCGGCTCCAAAAAGCGCAAGGGTTCGGGGATGGGCACCTGATAGACAAGGATCTGGCCTTCGCGCAACGCCTGTTCGGGGATGCGGTGGCGGGTTTGAATGACGCTGGCCGCCAGCGTGCTTTCGGTGGTGGCCACCCCCGCCGTGCGTTCAAAAAACTTGCGGATCGACACGGCATTGGTCGTATCATCGGCACCCTGATCAATGACCTTAAGCGTATCTTCAGGCATCAGGCACGCGGCCGTCACCTGCACGCCGCCGGTGCCCCAGCCGTAAGGCATCGGCATTTCGCGGCTGGCAAACGGCACCTGATATCCCGGCACCGCCAGCCCCTTAAGGATCGCCCGGCGGATCATCCGCTTGGTCGCCTCATCAAGATAGGCGAAATTATAGGCCTGATCTGTCATTCTGCCGCCTCCTTGGCAATCGCATCCTGCGCGTCGCGGCGCAGCTTGCGGATAAGCTCCAATTCAGACTGGAAATCGACGTAATGGGGCAGTTTGATATGTTCCAGAAACCCCGTCGCCTGGATATTGTCGCAGTGGTAAAGCACAAATTCGGCGTCTTGCGCCGGCGCGCCGCTGTTGTCTTCGCCGAGCTCCTCCCAGCGGAGTGCGCGGTCAACAAGGCTGACCGAAATCGCCTTGCGCTCGGATTGGCCCATGACAAGACCGTAACCGCGGGTGAACTGCGGCGGCTCGGTTCTGGAGCCGGTGAACTGGTTGACGGTTTCGCATTCGGTAAGCTCGATCTCTCCGATGCCGACGGCAAAACCCAACTCGGGTATCTCCATCTCGACCGCGCAAATCCCGATGCGCAATTCGCCGACAAAGGCATGGGTGCGCCCATAGCCGCGCTGGGTGGAATAGGCCATCGACAGCACGAACCCCTCATCGCCGCGCGTCAGCGCCTGAAGCCGCAAGGCGCGCCCGGCGGGCATTTCCAAAGGTTCACGGGTCAGATCGGGCGGCATGTCATCACAGGCGGCCAGCGGCTCCATCAACCCGTCGCGGTCAAGCATGGCAAGGATATGGGGAACCGGGGCCTGCCCGGTGGCTTTGCGCGCGGCCACTGGCACCGCGCCCTCGGCCATCAGTTTGAAATCCAAAAGCCGGTGGGTGTAGTCAAAGGTTGGCCCCAGAACCTGCCCGCCCGGCGCATCCTTGAACGTGGCCGATATGCGGCGGCTGATGGCCATGGCGCCGGTATCAAGCGGCGCTGACGCACCAAAACGCGGCAATGTCGTGCGGTAGGCGCGGATCAGGAACACCGCCTCTATAAGATCACCGCGCGATTGCTTGATCGCCAGAGCGGCAAGATCGCGGTCATAAAGCGAGCCTTCCGCCATCACCCGATTGACCGCAAGCGTCATCTGTTCGCGTATCTGGGCCACCGAAAGTTCCGGCACTGCAGGATCGCCACGGCGTTCTTCGGCCAGCCAGCCATGCGCGGCCTCGATCGCGCGTTCGCCGCCTTTTGTTGCGACATACATCTAAAACGCCTCCACTTCGGTCGAGCGGGGAAGGGCCGAAAGGCCGTTTCCGGCGGTGAAGTAGCAATCGAACCCCAGCGGGAACTGCGCGCGATTGGCTTGAAACGCCGCTATTTCCGGCAGCCATGCGTCTTGCGTGGTCTCAATCCCCGGCCCCGAAAGGCGCGCATTGGGCAAGACCGGCAAAGCCGTCTCGACGATCAATGTGGCCGACCGGTCGGGATAATCCGGTGTCCCGATCTGAAAGCGGCTGACCGGCCCAAGTGCGGCCCATGTGCCAAGCGCAAAGCAGGCGCTTTCGGCATCAACCAAGGGCGCGCCGCAGTGGAAAGCAATCCATTCGCGCAGCTCGGCACTGTCATGCGACGGGGCAAGATAAAGCGGTGTCGTGGTGTCGATAAGCGTCAGCGCAACGGCCCCCGCCGCCACCGAAAGCGGTGCAGGCGGCCGGGCCCCCGTAAGGCTTTGCAACTGGCCGGGTCTGGCCATCGCCTCCAGACAGCCGCGAAAGGCGCGGGCGGCATCTTCGGCAGGCCGGGCAAAGCCGCCCGATAATGTGGTTCCTGACAATGTGGTTCCGGGCGCCATCAGTCTTCCCCCCTTGCCATGGTGAAGAATTCGACCTTGGTCGCGGCGGCCTTTTCGGCCCGGTCGCGGCGTTGATCGGCCTCTGCGCGGCGCAACGGCACCAGAATCTGTGCCTCAATCTGGGGGGCGCAGGGTTCTTGCATCAGCGCATCAATCAACGCGGCGCGGGTGGCATGGGCCTTGTCGCGGCCTTGCACATAGGCATGGCCCACCGAACCGCTGGGCAGTTGCAACGCGCAGCGTGTCACCGACATCTCGCCCAGATTGAAGGGCGCGCCGGTCGCACCGGTGCGGCCTTGCACCATGACCGCGCCAACCTCTGGGGCGCGCAACCATTCATGGGGCAGAAGTTCGGGGAAAAGTCTGGCCAGCAGCGCCGTGTCGGCACGTGCCAAAAGCCCCATCCGGGCCTGCCGGGCGATTTGTTCCGGGGTCAATCTGGACATCTTGCGGATTTGTCTACCTTACTATACAACTAGACAAATATTCACAGCACTGCCGGGAAAAGGCAAATGAAACTTATATGACAAAGCGCGATCCGATCTGGCGCATGATCGCCGAAACCCTGCGCTCGGAAATTGCCGCCGGGCTTTACCCCGAAGGCATGAAACTGCCAACCGAGGCCGGGCTTTCGGCGCGTTTCGGTGTCAACCGCCACACCATACGCCATGCGCTGTCGGATCTGGCAAAGGCCGGGCTGACCGTCTCGCGGCGCGGCTCCGGCGTTTTTGTGGCGGCGGCCCCGCCCACGGATTACCCGCTGGGCCGCCGGGTGCGGTTTCAGCAAAACATCGCGGCAAGCGGGCGCGCCCCCTCGCGGCAGGTCTTGCGGATCGAGACGCGCCCCGCGACCAACGCCGAGGCCGAGGCCCTTGGCGCGCAAATCGTCCATGTCTATGAGGGCCTTTCCTTTGGCGATGCGCAGCCGCTTTGCCATTTTCGGTCGGTCTTTCCCGCAGACCGCTTCCCGGATCTTCCCGAGGCGCTGACGCGGCTGGAATCGGTGACGGCGGCCTTGGCCGAAATCGGGGTGAAAGACTATACCCGCGCCTCAACCCGGATCATTGCCAAAACCGCGCGCGGCCCCCGTGCCGGGCTTTTGCGGGT
>JBATTI010000575.1:0-9126 GCA_049670445.1 Albidovulum sp.
CCTCTGGAGTCGGGCTCAGGCCGACAACGTTGAAATTGATCAGGGCGAAAACACCCAAGGGCGTTTCGAGAAAATCAAATCCGGTGCTTTCGGTCGGATAGCTGGCCCCCTCGTGGGATATGGTCAGTCGATCCGCGAAAAACTGGTAGGCTTCGGCCGAGCGGGCCAAAAACTCTTCTTGTGTTACCTCGCCGTTTCCATCGGCATCCAATGGCAAGACAAGATCCAGATCCGTAAGCGTCGCCTCGACGCGGCCGGAAAGGGCGTCATCGGTGACATTGAAGTAAACATAACTCTCATTCTCGCGGTGGGCTGATGCCTGTGTCGCCATAATCATCAGTGAAAAGATCAGTCCTATCGATCTCACGAAGGCCATGTGATTTCCCCTATCTTGCGCAGTAGGTAGATACGCTTGCGTATCGTGGCAGAATGCGAAAGCGTCGATCAATTATCGAATTTTTTCAACGCATTACTTGATTTTTTTTATCTCGTACTACATTCTTTTACGCATTGTCCTGCCTTTTGGATCAAATAAAATATGCGGGGCGTGATGTTACCTGATCCGACCAAATACGATCTTGACGACGAAGAGGTGACACGCCGTCTTGTTGCCGCGATCAGCGCGCAGGCGGTGACCATTACCGCTCAAGAGCTTTTGGCATTGCGCCAAGATGCGCTGTCGGACCGGGCGCGCGCCCTTGCCCAGGCGGCGGTCGATACCACCGCCCGGCTGTCGCAGCAGATGCTTGATACCCGCGCAGTGCTGGTGCAAGAAATGCGCGATGCTGGGATCAAGGCCAGCGGTATCACGGGGCCAGAAGACACCGGCCGCCTTCAGTATCACAAATGCATGATTGGCGTTGCGGCAGATGCGCTTGAACAAGTTGTGAATATAGCCAAGGCTGCGGGATACCTCTCGCCAATTGCACTTGATCGCGGTCGTCTGAACGTGCTGAAACGTACCGCCGATACGGTCACGCTGGTGCATTTCGACACCGCATCAACCCGCGTGGTTTTGCGGTTGGAGGGCCACAAACCATCGCGATTGCCGCGAAAATTCCGCCCCACCATGGCCGATCTGGGTGCGGCCCAACTGCCGCAGGCTTTGTGGCCGCTTTATTACCTGATGCGCCCGCTTCGGATCATGTCCGAACGGCTGACAGGCCGCCGCCGGCCAAATGCGGACTCGGATATGCTGGGCACGCCTTATTCGATCATAGCGCCCTTGCTTGATCAGCTGTCATTGGGCGCCACGGATTTGCTGGTCGATCTTGGTTGCGGTGATGGACGTATCGTCGCCGAGGCGGCACAGAACTACGGCTGCAAGGCGCGGGGCGTCGAATCTAATCATCAGCTTGTCACGCTCGCGCGCGGGCGTCTGCATGAAGCCGGTCTTGACCCGGCGCAGGCCAGCATTGTTGACGGCAGTATCGACGCGGCGGATCTTAGCGATGCGACGGTGATCTTCATGTTCTTGCCGTCTTACCTTCTGGCGCAGTTTTTGCCCATGGTTCTCGGCAAGGTCGGCCCCGATGTCCGCATCGTGACGCATGAACAAGCCCCAAGCCCCTTGTCCGGCGTGCCCGATCAGTCGGTTCCTATCTTCGGGAAAGACGGCATCACCATTGCACATTTTTGGCGCGGAACCGCACGGAAATAAGCCCGGAGACTACCCGCTGGTCTTGCGTAAGATCTGCATGGGTTTGGCGGTGCCCCGATTTTCCAATGCCTCAAGAAATTTCGACAATGTGCCGGGCCAACTTGGGGTCGCATCCTTTTCGGGCCATGCCTGGCGGTATTCTGACGGGCGGCGGCCAAAACATTTGCCGAAGGAATAGGCAAAATGCGACAGCGTGTTGAACCCCGAGGCGGTGGCAATTTCGCGGACCGACAGATCGGTTGAAATCAACAAAACCCGCGCATGTTGAAGCCGCAACAACAGCCCGAACTGCACCACCGTACAGCCGATATTATGCATGAACTGGCGCTCCAACTGGCGCTGCGACACGCCCAATGCATCGGCGATATCAGGCACGCTCATGGGTTCGGCCACATGTTTTTCGATCAAGGTGATCGCCTCTCGCACCATCGGCACCAGCGTATCCATGCCGCGCCCCATGGTCCGGCGTTGCGGCGCATTGGCCGGGCGGATCGGGTGGTGCAGCATCTGGTCGGCAATCTCGCCTGCCAGCCGTTCGCCATGGGCGTCACCGATCAGTTTCAGCATCAGATCAACCCCGGCCAGCCCGCCTGCACAAGACATCATTTGCCCGTCGAGGGTGAAAAGCTGCTCGACCACCGAAATCGCATCAAACTGCTCTTGGAACCCCGGCATCCAAGACCAATGCGTCGTGGCCCTTTTGCCTGCCAAAAGTCCGGCGCGCGCCAATAGGTAACACCCCAGTTCAACCGCGCAAAGCTGCACCCCGGCGCGGGCCTGCCTTCGCAGCCACGACAAGGTATCGCGGTTCTTGTAGGTTTCGGCATTCCAGCTGCCCAAGACGAATATCGTCTCGTCCCGCCGGTTATGATCATCGGGCAGGCTGGCCTTGACGCTCAGCCCGTTTGACGCGGTCACTTCTTGCCCGTCGAACGATAAAATCTCCCACGAATAGATCGGCGCGGGCGACAGGTAATTGGCGATGCGCATCACCTCGATCATGGTGATCAGCGTCGACATGTTGAACCGGGGCACCACCAGAAATGACGCGCGGGTCATGGTTGGGCGCGCTGCGTAGTGGCTTGGGCCTACCGGTATGGGGGTGCGATTTTTCGACATCGTCACAGCATATCAGTCGAATAAATGATAGGAAATACCCTTCTTGGGCCGAAGATGAGATTATAACAGGGGGGGCGTTCATGAATTTCGATGTGGTTGTGACCTGCGCGGTTACGGGGGCTGGCGATACGACTGGCAAAAGCAAATACGTGCCCGTCACCCCGGCCGAGATAGCCCGCGAGGCGATTGAAGCCGCAAAGGCTGGGGCCTCTGTCGCACATATCCATGTGCGTGACCCCGAGACCGGAAAAGGCTCGCGCGATCCGAAGCTGTTCCGCGAGGTGGTGGACCGGGTGCGCGACAGCGGGACCGATGTCGTGATAAACCTGACGGCCGGGATGGGCGGAGACTGGACGCCCGCTGCCGACAACTGGGCGATGCCCGGCCCCGGCACCGATATGATCGGCCCCGATGAACGCTTGACCCATGTGAAAGACTGCCTGCCCGAGATTTGTTCGCTTGACTGCGGCACGCTCAATTTCGGCAATGACCACACCGTCTATATCTCGACCCCGCCAATCCTGCGGCGCATGGCCGAACTGACCAGGGCATGGGGCGTGAAGCCCGAACTTGAGGTCTTTGAGCTTGGCCATATCCGTTTTGCCAAGGCCATGGTCGCCGAGGGGCTGATCGCCGACCCGCCGATGTTCCAGCTTTGCCTTGGCATTCCCTGGGGCGCCGATCAGACCGTCGAAACCATGGCGGCGATGAAGGCACAACTGCCTGAGGGTGCAAGCTGGGCAAGCTTCGGCATCAGCCGCATGCAGATGCCGATGGCCGCCGCCGCCGTGGCCATGGGCGGCAATGTCCGCGTGGGTCTTGAAGACAATCTTTTTCTGGATCGCGGGGTTCTGGCGACCAATGCCCAGCTTGTCGAACGGGCGCGCGGGCTGATTGAGCGTATGGGGGCACGGGTGCTGACCCCGCAAGAGGCGCGCAATAAATTGAAACTGCGCGGCGCGGATCAAAGCGCATGACCCAAGCCCCTGCCAGCGGCACATTGCAGCTTCGGTCCCTGACCAAAAGGTTTGGTAATTTCACCGCTGTTGACAAGGTCGATCTGGATATCGAGCGGGGCGAATTCCTGACCCTTCTCGGGCCATCCGGTTCCGGCAAGACCACGCTTTTGATGATGATCGCCGGGTTTCAGGACATCACTTCGGGCGATATCAGCCTTGATGGCACCTCCATCGCAGCCATGCCAGCCGAAAAGCGCAATTTTGGCATGGTGTTTCAGGGCTATGCGCTGTTTCCCCATATGAGCGTGCGCCAGAACATCGCCTATCCGCTGGATGTGCGCAAACGCCCCAGGGCCGAGATCGAGGCGCGGGTCGATGAGATGCTTGATCTGGTGCAGCTTGGCGATTTCGGCGCCCGCCTGCCCGGCCAGCTTTCGGGTGGCCAGCAACAGCGCGTCGCCCTGGCCCGCGCCTTGTGTTTCGCACCGCCGGTGCTGTTGCTGGATGAACCGCTGGGGGCGCTGGACAAGAAACTGCGGATCGAGGTTCAGGCCCAGCTCAAGGATATTCACCGCCGCGTCGGCACCACCTTCATCTATGTCACCCATGATCAGGAAGAAGCCCTGTCGATGTCCGACCGTGTGGTGATCATGCAAGCGGGCGCCGTCGAACAGGTGGGCCCCCCGCAAGAGCTTTATCAGACACCGCGCACCGAATTTGCCGCAAGTTTCCTTGGCAAAAGCAATTTTCTGCGCCGCGATGATGCGGTTTACGCTTTGCGCCCCGAAAAGATCGACCTCGCCCCGGCAGGCCAGGGCAAGGGCCCGAACCGGCTGACCGGCACGGTGCGCGCCGTGACCTATTTCGGCACGGTGCTGAAATACGACATCACCGTGCCCGGCATGGATGAGATCGAGGTTGATGTGGATGCCTGGCGTGGCGGGGACGCCCTGAAACCCGGCACCGAAGTGGATCTAAGCTGGCCCGACGCCGCCGCCGTGCGGCTTTCGGGCTAGAAATAGGCGTGATGCGGGGCCCAACCCGCACCAGTAAACGGGGCCAATCCGGCCCGATCAACGAAGGAGGAATGATATGCACGACAAACAGTTCATGCGCGAAACCCTGGTCGAGGGCGCCCATGCGTTCAAGGCGGGCAAGATGGACCGCCGCAGCTTTCTGGTTCTGTGCGGGATGGCCGGTGTGGCCACATCGTCAGTTCTGGCAGGCAAGGCCGAAGCTGCCGCAGATGAAATTGTGATGTGGAACTGGGGCGGCCAGTCCGAGGAATGCCACGGCAAGGCCATCGGTGATGCTTTCACCGCCGAAACCGGCATGCCGCTCAAATTCGACACCTCCGGCCCGCTGCAAGGCAAGATCAAGGAAATGGTCGACAGCGGCAATGTCACCGCCGATGTCTGTGATGCCGATCTTTTTGATGCCGTGGCGCTTGGCGGCGACGCGCTTGAGGCGATCGACTATGACGTGGTCAGCAAAGACCGCACCTTGCCGCAATATGCGCTGGAATATGGCGTCTCGATCATTCTTTACGGCTATGCCTTCGTCTATGACACCGAGGCTTATGGCGATAACCCGCCAAATTCCTGGGCCGATTTCTTCGACACTGCGAAGTTTCCGGGCAAACGCTCGCTTTACAAATGGGCCAACGGCGCGCTGGAAGGCGCCTTGCTGGCCGATGGCGTGGCGAAAGACGCGCTTTATCCGCTTGATATGGATCGCGCCTTGGCCAAGATCAAATCCATCAAGGATGACAGCCTTTACTGGGGCTCGGGTGCCGAGGCCCATGACATGGTCGTCAATGGCGAGGTCTCGATGGGCATGGTCTGGCAAAACCGTGGCCGCAATATCGAGAATGACAGCAACGGCCGCTTCAAACTGGTGATGAACGAAGCCCTCGCCATGCCCGGCGCTTATATCGTGCCCAAGGGCAATCCGGCGGGCCGCGATGCGGTGATGAAATTCATCGCCACCGCGCAAAGCGTGCCTGCCCAGCTGACCCTTCTGGACTGCCTTGGCATGACCCCCTCCAACCCCGAGGCCTTTGCCCAGATCCCCGAGGATCAGCAGCCCTATGCCATCACCTCGGCGGCCAATATCGACCAGATCGTCTATAACGATCCAAACTGGTGGGGCGAACATGGCGGCGATGCCGTCAACGCTTTCCTAGACGCGATCAGCTGATCGTCTTTGATCCCCGCAGCGCCTGCTCCCTGGTGCTGCGGGGGTCTCTTGCCCCATGAAGGATGACTGACGTGAACGCCCCCACGCGCCGAAAACTCAAACCCGGCTGGTTGCTGGTTGCCCCGCTTCTGGCGCTGGTGCTCGCGTTGTTTTTGGGGCCCATCGTCAACGTCCTGTGGCTCAGTGTGTCCGAGCCGAAACCGGGGCTTGATAACTACGCCAAGCTTTTCACCCAGGATTCTCTGGCCCGCATCATCGTCACCACCCTGCGCGTCTGCGTGGTGACCACCGCCTTAAGCGTCGCCTTGGGCTATTCCATCGCCTATGCGATGACCCATATCGCCGAGGGCCGCCGCAATCTGATGCTCAGCCTTTTGCTGGTCTCGTTCTGGATATCGGTTCTGGTGCGCACCTTTTCATGGCTGATGCTTCTGGGCACCAATGGCATTGTGAACAACGGGCTTGAGGGTATCGGGCTGATATCTGAGCCCATCGCCTTCATGCGCAATGAACTTGGGGTGCTGATCGGCATGGTCCATTACATGGTGCCCTATGCGGTGCTGCCGATACTGGCCTCGATGCAGAATATCGACACCCGCGTGCTTTCGGCCTCGCGCAATCTTGGGGCCAGCGGCGGACAGACCTTCTGGCGCATCTATCTGCCCCTGACCAAACCCGGCCTTGTCGCGGCCTCGCTTCTGGTCTTCATCCTTTGCCTTGGCTTTTACGTGACGCCTGCGGTGCTGGGCGGCGGCAAGGTCCTGATGGTGGCTGAATATATCTCGGTCCAGATCCTTGTGACCCTGCGCTGGGGTACGGCGGCGATGCTGGCCGCGCTTTTGCTCTTCGGCGTGCTGGCCCTTCTGTTCATCATGTCGCGCTTCATGAAGCTTTCAACCATCTTCGGGGGGGCCAAGGCATGAGAACCTCGTTTGGTGAACGCCTGAACCGTAAGGCCGCCTGGGCTTTGCTGATCTTTCTGGTCGCCCCGGCGCTGGTGGCGATCCCGGTATCGCTGACCACCAAACGCTTCCTGTCGATGCCAACCGAGGGGCTGTCGCTGCAATATTACGCCAAGCTTTTCGGCAGCGAACAATGGATGTCGAGCTTTTTTCAAAGCACCGTTATCGGCCTGACCTCGGCCGCCCTTGCCACCACGCTTGGCACGCTTTGCGCCATTGGCCTCTGGCGGATTTCGTCGAAATGGGGCGAGGCGGTGCGCGCCTTTCTGCTGTTGCCGCTGGTGATCCCGCCGATCATTTCAGCCATGGCCTTTTACCGGCTTTTCGTGCCTTTGGGCCTGATCGACAGCTATCCCGGCCTGATCCTTGCCCATACCGTGCTGGCCGCGCCCCTGGTGCTGATCACCGTCTCGGCCTCTTTGGCAGGCTTCGATCCGCGGCTTGAACAGGCCTCGCGCAATCTGGGCGCCTCGGGCTTTACCACGCTTCGCCGGGTGATCCTGCCCGCCATCCGCCCCGGCGTTCTGGCCGGTGCTGTCTTTGCCTTCATCGCGTCGTGGGATGAGATTGTCGTGACGCTTTTCTTGTCGAAATTCAGCGTCTACACCCTGCCGCGCCGCATGTGGAACGGCATCCGTGAAAACACCGATCCAACCGTTGCCGCCGCCGCCGTCGTGCTTCTGGCAGTCACCGCCTTGGCCTTTATCATCTGGGCGCTGATCGAACGGCGCGCCAGCAAACAAGCGAACTAAGCGAGCCCCCCACATGAGCACCCATGAAAACGACCTTCTGATTTCGACCGTCCGCGCCTTTATGGAGGCCGAGATCAACCCCCATGAAGAGATGGTCGATCGTCTGGGCGCAGTGCCCGAAGACCTTGGCCGCCAGATCGAAAAACGCGCGAAAGAGGCAGGGTTATATTCTGCCAACATGCCCGAAAGCGTCGGCGGAGGCGGGCTTTCGATGAAGGCCATGTCGCTGATTGAACGTGAATACGGCAAGACCAGCCATGCATTGCATTCCTGGATCGGCCGCCCGACCGAGCTTTTGCTGGCCTGCGAAGGCGATCAGGTTGACCGCTACCTCATGCCGTGCGTACGCGGCGAAAAACGCGAATTATTCGCGCTGACCGAACCTGAGGCCGGATCAGATGCGATGGGGATGAAGTCAAACGCCCGGCGCGATGGCGATGATTGGATCCTCAATGGCTCAAAACATTTCATATCCGGTCCTTGCATGCCCGATTTCGCCATCGTCTTTGCCGCAACCGGCATGGATGAAACCAAGCGCGGGCCGCGCAAACGCATCACCGCCTTTCTGGTCGATGTCGGCGCCCCGGGGTTTGAGATCAAGGAAGGGCATAAATCCGTCAGCTACCGCGGCTACAAGACCTTTCAGCTGTCGTTCAGCGATGTGCGGCTGGGCGCGGGGCAGGTCTTGGGCGAAGAAGGGCGCGGCTTTGAACTGGCGGGCCAATGGCTCGGTATGGGCCGGGTCTGGGTCGGTACGTCTTGTTGTGGCAAGGCCGAACGGATCTTGGCACTTGCAACCGATTGGGCTGCAAACCGCCGCCAGTTCGGCCAACCCATCGGCCAGTTTCAGGCCACTGGCTTCAAGTTGGCCGATATGGCCATCGGGTTGCGCACCGCTGATCTTCTGGTCGCCGATGCGGTGACGCGCGCCGAAGAAAACCGCCTGACTGATGCCGATGTGTCTATGGTCAAGGTCTATTGCTCGGAAATGCTGAACCGGGTCGCTGATGATGCGGTGCAGATTTTCGGCGGTATGGGGCTGATGGAGGAATTGCCGATCCAGCGTCTGTGGCGCGACAGTCGGCTGGAGCGGATCTGGGATGGCACCTCCGAAATTCAGCGCCATATCATCACCCGCTCAATCTTGCGGCCGCTTGGCGCATGACCCCGACCCTACGCGCAAATCTGGAACGGTTGCTCAAGCCGCGCCAAATCGCCTTTGTCGGCGGTCGTGACGCCGAGGTGGCCATCCACGAAGCCGAACGCGCCGGCTTTACGGGCAAGATCTGGGCCGTGAACCCGCGCCGTGACACACTTGGCGGCTACCCTTGCTTTGCCTCGGTCGCTGATCTTCCCGAGGCCCCCGATGCAACCTTTCTGGCCGTCCCCGCCGCCGCCGCGGTCACAACCACGGCGGAACTGGCAGCCGCCGGGGCTGGCGGTATCGTTTGTTATACTGCGGGCTTTCGCGAAGC